>JBLHOX010000014.1:0-17713 GCA_047623725.1 Dokdonia sp.
AAAATTAATGTAGTGAGTCGTAAAGATATAGATGAAATATATTTGAGGCATGTGCTTCATTCTTTGGGTATTGCTAAAGTCATGAATTTTCAGCCAGGGGCTCAAGTAATGGATGTTGGAACAGGTGGAGGTTTTCCAGGAATCCCTTTAGCTATTTTGTTTCCAGAAACCCAATTTCATTTGGTAGATAGTATAGGTAAAAAGATCAAAGTAGTAGACGAGGTAGTCGCTGGGCTTGGTCTTACCAATGTAAAAACGACTCATGATCGTGTTGAGAATGTCCCAGGGCAATATGATTTTATTGTAAGTAGAGCAGTAGCGCAGATGGAAACCTTTGTGCGTTGGGTGAGAAGTCATATAAAAAAGAAAAGTGTCCATGAACTCAAAAATGGAATCTTATACCTTAAAGGTGGAGACTTGACAGAAGAGCTTGCAAAATTCTCTACGGCTCAAGTATATCATCTAACTGACTATTACGAAGAAGACTTTTTTGAAACCAAAAAAGTAGTGTATCTCCCTATGAAATATAAAGGTTAATTTTAATCCTTATCTTCTTACTGTATTTAGAGTATTGATAATTAAAAATAAAATATTTTATTTTTTTTATCGATCAGGCAACCTTTTTTAAAAAGGGTGCGTCTATGTAAATAGAAACCATCTTTTATAATTGATGAAAGTCATACAATTTACAAACGAAAAACAACTGATTAAAAAGGCGATTAAGCAGGATCGAGCTGCTCAAAGGCGTCTTTATGAGTTGCACTCTCCAAAAATGTTGAGTGTTTGTAGATATTATATAAAAGATATTCATCAAGCAGAAGAAGCGATGTGCAATGGGTTTTTAAAAGTATTTACACATTTGCATACGTATAAAGGAGCAGGAAGTTTTGAAGGATGGATTCGAAGAATTATGGTAAGAGAAAGTATTTCTTATTTGCGAACTATCAAAAAATTATATTTCTCTGAAACAGGAGATTTTGAGACAAGAGATAGTGTAAATAATATCAAAGATGAGTTAGATGTGTCACATATACAACAGCTCATAGATGAATTGCCAGAAGGATACCGAGTCGTTTTTGTGATGTATGCGATCGAAGGATACAAACATCAAGAAATAGCAAAGTCATTAGGTATTTCTGAAAGCACTTCAAAATCACAGTTATTCAAAGCGCGTAAGGCATTACAATCTAAGTTAAACGCACAAAATAAGTTGAGTTATGGCACCGATTAAGCTAGAAGATAATATGAAAGAGCGTCTGGAAGAGCGCACTATAGAGCCTACGATGGCTGCATGGGATCGAATCTCTTCAAAACTGGATGCAGAACAAGGAGTTAAGAAAAGTAAGCGTGTATTGTGGATGTCTATTGCGGCTAGTTTTGTGGGTGGCGCCCTAGTAGCTTTGTTCTTATTTCAAAATATGAATGCAGACACATCACCAGTACTAGTTGATGTAAATGAAAATCCTGAATTTATAGATCCAACAGAAGAAATACAACCATTAGATACTAATAAGAATGAAATACTTCAAGAAGTAAAAGAAGCTATTGTTTTAGAAGAAGAAGCTGTTGAAACTGAAAAATCACTTGTAAAAACAACGATAAGCTCTCAAAATATTTCTTTAGAAATAAACAAAGCAGTTGCTCAAGTAGGTCAGCAACATAAAAATAGTTTAGAATCTAGTAAAGAAAAAAAATCAGTAATAGAAGGAGGTATTGTTATTGCTGAAGCGAAAAAAGAAGAGATTAAAAATGGGGTTGTTATAAAAGAGGATAACGCTTTCGCGAAAGCAATAACTCAAAAAGTAGATGTCGTAGTCGCTCAAGTAGGAGATGGAGATTCAGTTATCGATGCAGAAATTGAAGAACTTCTTAAAAATGCACAAAGGGAAATTATAAGTAAACAAACATTTAATCAAAAAACGAATATAGTAGATGCAAACGCACTGCTTCTAGACGTAGAAGCAGAGGTAGCACCCACATCTTTTAGAAACAAAATCTTTGATGCAGTTGTTGAAGGGTTTGAGAAAACCAAAGACGCTGTCGTAAATAGAAATAATCAAAATTAATTCATCAATTCGCTTTTGAAAAAGCCTTCATCAAGCAATATTTCAAAAGCACAAAACACACAATTATGAGGAAAATATTATTTTTCGCCCTAGTGGCGAGCATGGGATTCTTTGGTCAAAATATAAATGCCCAAAACACATCAGAAGAAGAAACAGAAGCGCAGCTTGAGTACAAGAAAGAAAAAGAACAAGCAAAAAAAGAGCGCATTGAGTACTTAAAACAAAAAAGAGAACAAGTCATTAAGTATGAGAAAAATCAGCTAAAAGGCAGAGTAAATTACGTGAACAAACGTTTAGAAAAAGGGAAAATGACTCCTGAAGGTGCAGAAGCCAAAAAGAGAGAATATGCAGCGTATACGGCTAAAAACATAGAAAATAAAACGACCATTATAGACGCTGAGATAGCATTAGTAGAACGTAATGGAGTTATGGATAATGGGGCACGAGTATCTATAGGGTTTGGGCATGAAGATAATGAAGGGAAAAGAGTTTTTGGTATTGCCATAGATAATGGTGAAGGCATAAAGAAATCAAGCCACGATAGACGTACACGTTCTGATTTTGTGTTTGCCTTCGGATTAAATAATGCCATTGCCGATGGGAGATCCTTAGAAGATTCTCCTTACAAAGTTGCAGGAAGTCGTTTTGCAGAGCTTGGTGTTGCTTGGACGACAAGAGTTTTTGAAAACAGTGGTTGGTTGCGTTTTAAATATGGACTTTCATTTCAGTTTAATGGTTTGAAGCCAACTGATAATAGGATTTTTGTAAGAAATGGAGATCAAGTAGAACTTCAGGAGTTTGAAGCCAATCTAGATAAAAGTAAACTGAGATTAGGAAATCTTGTAGTTCCTGTGCATTTTGAATTTGGTCCAGCAAAAAGACGTGGAGAAGGTGATGATCTTCGTTTTTCTACACATAATCAATTTAAAATAGGACTAGGAGGATATGCAGGATTAAATCTTGGAACGATGCAAAAGTTAAAGTTTGACAATGCAGAAGGAAATGATGTGAAACTAAAACAACGTGGAGGATTCAATACCAATAGTTTTGTATATGGATTAAGTGCTTATGTAGGTTGGGATAACGTAGGATTGTATATGAAATATGACCTCAACCCTATTTTTAAAGACAACCCTATCGAAGAGCGTAATGTATCTTTAGGTCTTCGTTTTGACTTGGATTAAGAATTAAGAAGCTACTTTGTTTTATTAGTGAAACTCAATTTTGAGAAGTCTGTAAAGATGCATTCAAAATTGTGAGTTGAACCAATCCCGCTGTTTACTGAATTCGTTTCAGTAAACAGCGGGATCTAAGTTTAATTCCGTTTTTGTGAAAGTGTTCCGCTTTTGCAAAAGCGGAATTTTCTTTATACCCTTATTTTCTAATGTATGTTTGATGTAGCCATAATATCCTTACTTTTTCCCTATTTTTACAGACTAACTTTTTTAAAGATTGATCTCAAAAGAAACCATAGATAAAGTTTTTGAAACCGCTCGCGTAGAAGAGGTGATCGGGGATTTTGTTGTGCTTAAAAAAGCAGGAAGTAATTTTAAAGGATTGAGTCCATTTTCTGATGAGCGCTCACCTAGCTTTATGGTGTCTCCAGTAAAACAAATTTGGAAAGATTTTTCCAGTGGTAAAGGAGGTAACTCTGTTGCATTCTTAATGGAACATGAGCATTTTACCTATCCTGAAGCGATTAAGTATCTTGCAAAAAAATACAATATAGAGGTCGATGAGACCGAGCAAACTGACGAGCAAAAAGAACAAGCAACTACTAGAGAAAATCTATATGTGGTGAGTGAGTATGCACGTGACTATTATCACAATACATTACTTAACTCAGAGCAAGGAAAAGCCATAGGAGGGACGTATTTTAAAGAACGTGGTTTTACAACAGATACGATTAAGAAGTTTGAGTTAGGGTATAACATAGATCAATGGGATGCTTTTACAAGTGAAGCCTTGCGTAAAGGATATAAGCTAGAGTTTCTGGAAAAAACAGGACTCACTATCGTAAAGGAAGAAAAACAATTTGACCGCTTTAAAGGCCGTGTGATGTTTCCTATTCACTCTATGAGTGGGCGTGTTCTCGGATTTGGAGGACGTATTTTAACTAGTGATAAAAAAGCAGCAAAATACCTTAATTCACCAGAGAGTGATATCTACCATAAAAGTAAGGTGCTTTACGGTATTTATTATGCAAAACAATCTATAGCTAAAGAAGATAACTGCTACCTAGTAGAAGGATATACAGATGTGATCCAGATGCATCAATCTGGGATAGAAAACGTAGTCTCTTCTTCTGGAACGGCACTTACGCCAGAGCAAATCCGTCTTATTAATAGACTAACCAAAAATATTACAGTACTCTTTGATGGTGATGCCGCAGGGCAAAGAGCTGCTATACGAGGAATCGATTTAATCCTTGAACAAGGGATGAATGTGAAAGTGTGTTCTTTTCCTGAGGGAGAAGATCCTGATAGCTTTTCGCGAAAGCATAACAAAGAAGAAATCCTTTCTTATTTTAATACCAATGCAAAAGATTTTATCCAGTATAAAGCCAATCTTCTTGTTGAAGAAGCCGCAGGTGATCCTATAAAGAAAGCGAGTACTGTGAGAGATATGGTAGAAAGTATTTCTAAAATACCAGATACTATAAAGCGAGAAATCTATGTGCAAGAATGTTCTCGTATTATGGAGATTTCTGAATCTGTGCTATATAATACGCTTGCTCAAATCCTCAATAAGAATAAAAAAGATGCTGTACATAAAGGAAAGACAAGTTCAGCTCCGGAGTCTCTTTCTAGGGTTCCAGATAAGGCGCCAAATCAAATAGAAAAGACTGATGTCTTATATGAGCTGGAGCGCAAACTTATTGAGGCGTTATTGTTATATGGGGATGTAGAAGAAGATTTTGAAGATTTAGTGCTTAAAGAAACAGAAGATGGTGTTTTAGAATTAGAGCCTGTAATCAATAAAGTAAGAGTTTTTGAAAAAATATACCTTGATTTACAAGATGATGAGGTGGCTTTTACAAATGATTTATTCAGATCATTATATCCAAAAATCATAGAGCGTTTGCATCAAGATGAAAACTTTAAAATTGAGATATTTATTAATGAATTAAATGCCGAAGAGTCTTCTGAAATTTCTAATATTATTCTTAGTTACGAAAAATATGATCTACATCGTTGGGCAGATAGAGAGGTGTATGTGAAGACTAGAGATAAATCTATAGCACAATTTGTATCAGAAATTGTATTGAGTTTAAGAGGGTATCTTATTTCAAAAAAAATCAACAATTTATCTACAGAAGTGTCTAGTACATCTAGTAATAGCGAACTGTTAAGTGACATCAAAGACTATATAAATCTTAAGAAGTTGATACATGAAAAGTTAGGCAGAGTATTCTCTGCAAAAATGGGCTAAACCCAGATTATGCAATAAAACTTCGTGATGAGGTTTGAAATTGCCATGAAATAGGATGTTTTATCAATTTCAGCATAGCACCGCTATGGTTATATTGAAAAATAGAGTGAAGCGTACTATTTTGCAGTAGTTTCAGACTGTAATAGATTTTCTATTGCATAATCTGGGTTAAATACTTGTTGTGTTTTGTAATAAACGAGCGTGTTTAATTAACTCGGCTACATTTTGAGCTTCTAGTTTTTTAAGCAAACGCATTTTGTAAGTACTAACCGTTTTTTCATTAATATTTAAGTTGGCAGCGATTTCTTTGTTACGCTTCCCGTTTGATAAAAGATTAAGTACCTCAATCTCTCTACTAGATAACTTCATGTATTTATAAGCAAGTCCTTGCGTGGTATTACCGTCGCTAATAAGTCGTTTGCTTAAAGATTCATTTAAGTAAATGCCACCACGTTGAATTTGATTTATAGCATCAAGTACGCGTTGTATAGAAGCTGTTTTTGAAACATATCCAGCAGCGCCATATTTAATAGCGCTAAGTGCATACATCTCTTCAGGATGACAGCTTAGTACAAGAATCTTAACATGAGGAAATTCTCTTTTTATAGCTTTTATAGCTGTAATACTGTTAAGATTTGGGATATCTATTTCAAGTATTAGAATATCCACTTCGGTTTTAGTAAGTACTTTTAATAAATCATTTCCGTCGCTTATGGTGCTTATGACTTCATAATTTCCTTCGTTGTTTAAAATTGAGGTAATCCCCTTTCGTGTGATTGGGTGATGGTCCGCAATTAGAACTTTGTCCATAGTATATTTGTTTCAATATGTTACAGAACAAGCCATTTAAGGGGGAACTTGTTTATGGTTTCCGAATTTACAAATAAAAGATTCGGATGTGGTGATTTTTAATTATAAATCGATAAAACGTTTACTTAAATAGATGAACGGGTATTTCGCATACTGGTATTGGCAACATTTTATGTTGGTTTGCATTATTTAATCTCTTGTAGAGGGTGAAAACACGTAATTCTTCACCTTTAAAATCTTTGTCAATTTTCCCTATTTCGTCTTGTTGCATTGCCCATTCTAGTTGATCGTATGTAGCGCCTATTTGATCTTCATCGGTACGGTCATCACCCCATAATCCGTCAGTTGGTTTTGCTTGTAGAATACTTTGAGGAACTTGAACTTCTGCGGCAAGTTTATATACTTCAGACTTCATTAAATCTGCAATAGGACTAAGGTCTACACCACCATCTCCGTATTTTGTGTAAAACCCAACGCCAAAATCTTCTACTTTATTTCCAGTTCCTGCAACTAAATATGCGTGTAATCCTGCAAAATAATATAAGGTGGTCATTCTCATTCTTGCTCGGGCATTTGCAAGACTTAAAAATAAGTTTTCATTGTCAGAAGCATCAGGAATTGCTGTCTTGAAGGTTTCAAAAAAAGGAGTAAGATCTACTTCAGTATTTGATACATTAGGAAAACGTTCTTTAAGTTGCGCAATGTGTTCCCTACCTCTTGAAACCTGACTTTGAGCTTGGTGAATTGGCATTTCTACACAAAGTACTGGAAATCCAGTTTTTGCGCAAAGTGTAGAGGTAAGCGCACTGTCTATTCCACCACTTATACCTATAACAAAACCACTCATTTTAGAATTTGTAACATATTCTTTTAGCCAGTTTACGATATAATCTACTACTTTATCAGCTTGCATATATGTGTCTTTAAGTTTGTAACCCGTATTTTTGCATTTTTAAATCACAGGTTTAAAAATGAATTTTATTTTCTTACGTTTAAGAAGTCTAAAGATACAAAATCACATGAAAAAAATCCTTGGTATTATTCTGATTTTAGTCGCTTTTGTCGCCTGTAAAAACAATGCGCAATTAAATCCAGAAATAGCAGCTGTGCCTGTAGATATAACAATAGATCGTTTTGATCGCTTGTTTGCAACGACAACTCCAGAAGAGCTGCCTGTTTTAAAAAGTAAATACCCTTATTTGTTTTCAAAGAGATATACTAATGAGTTTTGGGTGTCAAAACTTTCAGACACCTTGCAAAAAGAGCTAGAGAGAGAGGTTGATATTGCTTTTAAAGACGTTACGCAGGTAGAGGAAGATTTAGAACTATTGTATAAACACATACAGTATTACTTTCCTGAAACGTCAGTTCCTAAAGTGATCAGCATTATTACAGAAGTACGGAATAAAGTGGTGTTAGCAGATACACTATTGCTTATAGGGTTTGATAATTATTTAGGAGAAGATCATTACTTCTATGAAGGAGTACAAACGTACAAAGCAAAAAACTTTAGGAAAGAGCAGATTGATGTTGATGTGGCGCACGCTTTCGCGAAAGCAAATATAACCCAACCACAAACCACTACATTTTTAGATCAAATCATCTACGAAGGAAAGCAGTTGTATCTAGCCGAAGTATTACTAAGTCAAAAACCAACTCATGAGATTTTCTCATATACCGCAGATGAGTATGCCTTTGCAGAAGCAAATGAAGTGAATGTTTGGGAGTTTTTTGTTTCAAGCAAAAGCTTATATAGTACAGATAAAAAATTAGCACTAAGATTTATAGATCCAGCTCCTTTTTCTAAGTTTTATTTAGATTTTGATAATGAGACTCCCGGACGATTAGGGAGGTATATAGGATATAAGATTGTAGCATCCTATATGAATAAAAATGATATTCCTTTAAAGACCATGTTGCTACAAGATGCAGAGACAATTTTTAATAAAGCCAAATACAAACCTTAATTATGGCAAGTAAGCATAAGACAGATATAAAAATAGCCGTAGAGCTTGATGAAAACAGAGTGCCAGAAAAAATGGCATGGACCGCTAGAGATGGAGGTGTCGCAAACGAATCTGCAAGAGCGATGTTGCTCTCATTATGGGATCACGATAGTCAAGAAGCGGTAAGTATAGATCTATGGACCAAAGATATGCCTGTAGATGAGATGCAAGTGTTTTTTCATCAAACACTCGTAGGAATGACAAATACCTTTAGAAGAGCAACAGGTAACGATAAGATGAGTGATACTATGAAAGATTTTTGTGATTATTTTGCAGAGAATCTTAACCTTAAGAAGGACTAGTCGAAGGTGTGTGATAAAGATTTAAATGGTGTTTATTTTTAAAATATGAGGAAGTTGATCTTTGTTTATAATGCAAATTCTGGAGTCGTAAATAGCTGGTTAGATATGGCTCATAAAATAGTGAGTCCTACAAGTTATGAGTGTGATTTATGTAGCTTGACGCATGGTAAATTTTTGGAGAAGCGCCTTTGGAAGAAATTTAAAGATTCAGATCTTATTGAGATGGAATTTCACCACAAAGATGAGTTCCTTAAAAAATATAAATCAAAGTGGTTGCCTAAATATACATTTCCTATAATTCTCATTTCTGACCAACAAGGATTGCAGCCTTTTATGATACCTCAAGATTTTAAAGAAATAGACTCGGCTGCTCTCTTAATAGAAAAAATAGAACGCTTTGTAAAGCAATTAGACGCTACCTCTTAAGATTGTCATTTATATCTCCGATGTAGTTCACAATTTCTTCTTTTCCAGTGTTATTAGTTGCGCTACTTATAAAGTAATTCGGAAATGAAAACCAAGCACCTTCTAGTAATGTTTTCTTGTAGTTTTCTATATTTCTTTCAAGTGCAAGAGGCTTAAGTTTATCTGCTTTTGTGAATATAATCGAAAACGGAATTTCTCTTTCGCCAAGGTATTCCATAAACTCAATATCAATAGGTTGAGGGTCGTGACGAGAATCTATCAATACAAATGCAGAGAGTAATTGCTCACGTTGCTCAAAATAATCTCGAATAAATTTCTGGAAATACTTTTTGTCTTTTTTCGAAACGCGTGCGTACCCATAGCCAGGTAAATCAACAAGATGCCAGTTTTTATTAATCAAAAAATGATTGATAAGTTGTGTTTTCCCTGGTCTTCCAGAGGTCTTTGCAAGACTCTTTCGACTGGTTAGCATATTAATTAATGAAGACTTTCCAACATTAGATCTCCCTATGAATGCATATTCGGGAATCATAGTATTTGGGCACTTGGAAGCATCAGAGTTGCTTACTACAAATTCTGCCGATTTGATTTGCATACGAGAAAGGGGGTATTAAAAACTACGTTTCTTTAGCCAGTCTAATAATATAGTATTAAACATATCTGGTTGTTCCATCATAGCGGCATGACCACATTTGTCTATCCAAAATAAATCAGAATCTGGAAGTAATTTGTTAAAATCTTCAGCAACTTCAGGTGGTGTAACACTATCTTGTTTTCCCCAAATAATACACGTAGGTGTATTCATTTCAGGAAGATCTTGTGCCATATTGTGTCTAATAGCACTTTTGGCAATAGCCAGTGTTTTTAGTAATTTATTCCTGTCATTTACAGTGTCATATACCTCATCTACAATCTCTTTGGTTGCAATGTCTGGATTGTGAAAAACACCTTGAGCTTTCTTTTTGATATACTCATAATCTCCGCGTTTAGGGTAACTTTCACCCATAGCACTTTCATATAAGCCAGAACTTCCAGTAATAACAAGGCCTTTTACTTTTTCTGGATATTCTTTAGTGTGGTATAATCCCACGTGACCTCCCATAGAGTTTCCTAATAGAATAACCTCTTTGTAATTTTTGAGATCAATAAATTCCTTGAGGTATTTTGCAAAGCTTTTTACCCCAGTTTTTATAAGCGGCATAGAATACACAGGTAATTCTGGAATGACCACTTTATAGCCATTTTTAGAAAAGAAGTCAGTGACGCCATCAAAGTTACTCAAGCCTCCCATTAATCCGTGTAGGATAATAATAGGAGTGCCTTCACCTTCTTCTAAATAAGTGAATTTGCCTTCGGTTTTTAGTTCGTGCTTCATAGTTGTGATTAAGCCTAAGCCCAAACGCAAATATAAGTATTTCCCTCGTATTGCAATCTTTATTTTGTAAATGCTTTTAAAGTATAAAATCGTCGTGTTTTTTTGTAAAAAAGATCATAATCTGAGCATGAAAATTTGAATATATGCTTTCAAGAAACATCGTTTCGTAGAAGTTTATACTGAGCTTGTCGAAGTGCGAAAGCATCCTTAGCTAGCCCTACATTATTTATAAACAGTTTGTTTATAAAGTGTCTGTAGTGGTAAAACTTATCAACAAAGTGCAATAAAGTGGTAAAATGTGCAGTTTTTTCTTATATATTTGATTGATAATCCTGATTTTTTAGAAAACATAGTGCTTAATTTAATTGGAACATACGAGTGTAAAATTGATGCTAAAGGTAGGCTAATGCTACCTCAAGCGTTCAAAAAGCAGTTAGCATCTGTCCTTCAGGACGGCTTTGTGCTTAAACGCGCTGTGTTTCAAAAATGCCTGGAATTGTATCCTATGGCAGAATGGAATGCATTATCTCAAAAAGTAAATAAACTCAATAGATTCAATAAAAAGAATGATGAGTTTATACGTCGCTTCAATGCAGGTGTAAAGCTTGTTGAGATGGATGGCTCAGGTCGTATTCTTATTTCTAAAGATTTGCATGCATTTGCAAAAACCAAAAAGGAGATTGTTGTAAATGCGGCGATCAATGTGTTAGAAATATGGGATAAAGATCTGTATGAAAAAGCGATCGATGAAGCATCATTGGATTTTGCAGATTTAGCAGAAGAAGTAATGGGAGACCAAAATGACGAACCAGATGGAATATCATAATCCAGTATTGCTCCACGAGACGGTAGAGGGGCTCAATATAAAACCTGATGGAGTGTATGTAGATGTCACTTTTGGAGGAGGAGGGCACTCACGAGAAATTTTAAAAAGACTTGGAGAAGGAGGGAAGCTTTATGCTTTTGATCAAGATCAAGATGCGCAGCAAAATAGTATTGACGATGATCGGTTTACGCTTATTCCTGAAAATTTTAGATATATCAAACGGTTTTTGCGCTTTCACGGTGTAAAGAAAGTAGATGGTATTCTTGGGGATTTTGGAGTTTCTTCCCATCAGTTTGATGTTGCAGAAAGAGGTTTCTCTACGCGATTTGAAGGTGATCTTGATATGCGTATGAATCAGAATGATAAACTCTCTGCATATCACGTAGTAAATAAATACGAAGAGGAAGCGTTACGAGACGTTCTTTTGCAATATGGTGAGTTGCGTAGTGCGCCCAAAATAGCACAAACAATCATAGCGGCGCGAGAAGAAGCGCGTATTAAAACCAGTGAGCAATTTAAAAAGATATTAAGTCCGTTTTTGCCAAAGCATAGAGAGCATAAAGTTTTAGCGCAAGTCTATCAGGCAATACGTATTGAGGTGAATCAAGAAATAGAAGTGTTAAAAGAATTCTTGATGCAGACAGAGGCATTGTTGGATACTGGTGGGCGTTTGAGTTTGATCTCATACCACTCATTGGAAGACAGGCTTGTGAAACGCTACATCCGAAATGGGTTATTTGAAGGAGAACCAGAAAAAGATATGTATGGCAATTTTGAAGTGCCCTTTAAAAAAGTAGGAAAGCTTATTGTCCCAGATCATAAAGAGATAAAAGAAAATAATAGAGCACGAAGTGCAAAACTGCGTATAGCAGAATGCCTGTAAGATGAAGAAAAGAATCAATAACATACTAAAAGGAAAGTTTCTGGTAGATGAAGAAGCTTTTAAGAATTGGCGTATGATTATTTTTCTTTCAGTACTAGCGTTAATTATGATTGGTAGTTCGCACCGTGCAGATGAAAAAGTACACGAGATAGCAAGACTCAAAGAAAAAGTGCAAGAGTTACGAAGTGAATCTGTAGATGCGCGCTTGAAGCTCTGGAAAATAAAAATAGAAAGTAATGTGGCGCGTAAAATGGAGCCGAGAGGAATTCAACCATCCACCACGCCACCTCAAAAAATAAAAGTTAAAATCCAGCAAGAGTAGTTCTCCATATGGCAACCAACGAGAAGAACATATTAAACCGATTGTATTTTGTGGCAGGATGTATGTTCATCTTCGCCCTTCTTGTGACGTATAAATTAGTCAGCATTCAGTTTGTTGAAGGAGCCAAGTATAGAGAGATGGCTACCACTGCTACAGAAAAAATGGTAACTATTCCAGCAACCCGTGGTAATCTATATGCAGAAGATGGGAGTCTACTGGCAACATCGGTTATTAAGTATGATGTGCGATGGGATGCCGTGTCTCCATCTGACGATCATTTTAATGAACATGTGGTAGGTCTTAGTAAAGGATTATCTGATCTTTTAGGGAAGTCTGAATCCTATTATCAAGAACGTCTTCGTAAAGCACGCGCTACCAAAAATAGATATCTATTTGTTGCTCGTAACCTCAGTTATAGTGAGTATGTAAAAATAAAGTCGTTGCCGCTTTTTAGTAAAGGGCAGTTTAAAGGCGGAATCATAATAGAAGATCATACCGAAAGAGAACATCCACTTGATAAAATGGCAGAACGTACCGTTGGGTATGAACGTAAAGACGATAGCGGGTATTATACACGTGTAGGTCTTGAAGGTGCATACGGGCATTATTTAAGAGGAAAAGAAGGGCGCCGTCTTAAGCAAAAAATTGCCAAAGGAGAATGGAAGCCTATAGGTGTTGGAAATATCGTAGAGCCTCGTGATGGCTATGATGTGATTTCTACCATCGATGTTAATATCCAAGATATAGCACACAATGCATTATTGACAAGCTTAGAAAAATTTAAAGCAGATCATGGCTGTGTGGTTGTTATGGAAACCGCAACCGGTGAGATTAAAGCTATTTCTAATCTTGGACGTACTTCAGAAGGAAAATATTATGAACGCCTTAATTATGCAGTAGGAGAATCTCATGAGCCTGGAAGTACCTTTAAGTTAATGGCTATGGTGGCAGCGCTAGAAGATAAGGTGATTGATACCAGTCAAGTCATAGATACAGAAAACGGACGGGTTAAATTTTATGATCGTACAGCGATAGATTCTAAGCGAGGTGGATATGGTAAGATAAGTGTTGCTAGAGCTTTTGAGCTAAGTAGTAATTCCGCTTTCGCGAAAATGATTAATGAGCCTTATGCAAAAAATCCCGAACGCTTTGTGAAGCGACTCTTTAATATGGGACTTAATGAAAAGTTAGGACTTGAGATTAAAGGAGAAGGGGAACCAAAATTTCCATACCCTGGAGATGATGATTGGTATGGTACCACATTGCCGTGGATGGCTTTTGGATATGGAGTACAGCTTACACCATTACAAACCCTGACTTTTTACAATGCAATTGCAAACGATGGCGAAATGGTAAAACCTCGCTTCATCAAACAAGTAAAAGAATGGGACGTAGTTGTGGAGACTTTTGAAAAAGAAGTCATCAATCCTCGTATCGCATCACAATCTACCATAAATGCAGTAAAAACCATGATGGAAAATACAGTACGTCGCGGTACTGCAAAAAATATTTATAGCCCAGATTTTTCTATGGCAGGAAAGACAGGGACGTGTCAGACAGAATACTGGATTGAAGCAAATCGATATATCTCTTCATTTGCGGGATATTTTCCAGCAGATAACCCAAAATACTCCTGTATTGTGGTCATTCATAAACCAGAAAAATCAATAGGATATTATGGGAATATAGTAGCCGCTCCTGTATTTAAACAAATCGCACAAAAGATATATAAAGACACACCTATTATAGATGAGGTAGATCTCTCAAAAGAAAACCCTAAAAACATAGAAAGTGATTATGAAGCCTATTACAAAAAAGTAAATAAGGATCATAAGACCATTCCAAATGTAAAAGGGATGAGCGGTATGGATGCCGTTGCACTATTAGAAAATGTAGGGCTGAAAGTAAGCTTTCGCGGAAGCGGAAAAGTGAATACACAATCTCTGAAACCAGGAGATAAATTAGTAAAGAATCAAACCATTACACTAGAATTATTGTGATCTTATTAAAAGACATATTATATAAAGTAACGCTCGACACTGTTGTTGGTAATACAAGTGTGGCTATAACAAATCTTCATTTTGATTCTCGTCTTGTAGCATTAAATGATGTTTTTATCGCCATTAGAGGAACCCAAAGTGATGGTCATGACTATATCATCAAGGCGATCGAAAAAGGGGCTCTTGCTGTTATTTGTGAAGAGATTCCTGAGCAAATAATAAACGGTGTAACCTATATAAAAGTAACAGATAGTGCTTCTGCACTTGCTGTTATGGCAGCAAATTATTATGAAAACCCATCTCATAATTTGAAACTAGTAGGTGTGACAGGGACCAATGGTAAAACAACCATTGCATCTTTGTTATATCAACTTTTTGAAAAGGCAGGGTATAAAGTAGGATTACTCTCTACAGTAAAAATAGTCGTTGCTGGAGAGGAGTTTAATGCTACTCATACCACCCCAGATTCATTGACCATTAACAAATATCTAGCAGCCATGAATGCGGCTGGTGTAGAATATTGTTTTATGGAAGTGAGTTCTCACGGAATTCACCAGAAACGCACAGAAGGATTGCAATTTGCTGGTGGGATCTTCACCAATCTAAGTCACGATCATTTAGACTATCACGATACATTTGCTGAGTATAGAGATGTAAAGAAAAAATTCTTTGATGAACTTCCTAAAGATGCTTTTGCTCTTGTTAATATAGATGACAAGAACGGGGAATTCATGCTGCAAAACACAAAAGCAAAAAAAGTAACCTACGCCTTAAAAACAATAGCAGATTTTAAAGCCCAGATTCTTGAAAATCAACTTTCGGGCTTACTGCTTAAAATCGATGATCAGGAAGTCTGGGTACGCTTAATAGGTTCTTTTAATGCCTATAATCTATTGGCGATCTACGCTACAGGAGAATTGCTTGGTTTAGGACAGATGGAAAACTTACAATTGCTTAGTCAGTTAGAAAGTGTAAGCGGACGTTTCCAATACTTGATTTCTGAAGGTAATATTACGGCTATCGTAGATTATGCTCATACCCCTGACGCCTTAAAAAATGTGTTGGAAACCATTAATGATATTAGAACCAAAAACGAACAATTAATTACGGTCGTAGGAGCTGGAGGAGATCGAGATACCTCTAAGCGTCCTAAGATGGGGCATATCGCATCGGCATTAAGTACCAAAACAATCTTTACAAGTGATAACCCTCGTAGTGAAAACCCTACTACGATTATAGAAGAAATAGAGGCAGGTGTTGAACCTTTAAACTATAAAAAAATACTATCGATTGCAGATAGAAAACAAGCTATTAAAACAGCTTGTCAACTTGCAAACCCTAATGATATCATACTCATCGCTGGAAAAGGCCATGAAACCTATCAGGAAATTAAAGGAGAACGCTTTGATTTTGATGATTATAAAATTGTAGAAGAAACCCTAAAAAAACTGGAAAAGTAATGCTGTACTATCTATTTAAATACTTGGATGAAGCCTATAATTTACCTGGCGCAGGATTGTTTCAATTCAGTACGTTTAGAGCGGCCATGGCTATTTTATTGTCATTAGCTATTTCTACCATTTATGGAAAAAGAATTATTCGTTTTTTACAACGAAAGCAAATGGGGGAGAGTATCCGAGACTTAGGATTAGAAGGACAAGCGGAAAAAGCGGGAACACCTACTATGGGAGGTCTTGTTATTATTCTGGCGACTTTAGTACCTGTGCTTTTATTTGCAAAAATAGATAACATCTACATCATTTTATTGATTATAACCACGCTTTGGATGGGGGTTATTGGATTTATAGATGATTATAAAAAGATGAAGGAGAAGAATAAAGATGGTCTCTCTGGAAAGTATAAGGTCATTGGTCAAGTAGGATTGGGTATTATTGTTGGGGCGACGATGTTTTTTCATCCCGATATTACAATAAAGGAAGAACGTAAAATCACACAAGGAACAGAACAAGTAGAGGTCACTCAAGGAGCTGAGGTAGCACAGTTTGAAAAAGAACAAAAAAGCCTTAAAACGACCATTCCTTTTGTGAAAAATAATGAACTTGATTATGCAAAACTCATCACTTGGATCAATCCAAATTGGGCAAAATACGCATGGATTATTTTTATTCCG
The DNA here is from genome assembly GCA_047623725.1 of Dokdonia sp. Taxonomy (GTDB): domain Bacteria; phylum Bacteroidota; class Bacteroidia; order Flavobacteriales; family Flavobacteriaceae; genus Dokdonia. Next base: position 16,580 of record JBLHOX010000014.1, read on the forward strand.
ATTGTGATTCTTATTATCACAGCAGTATCTAATGCTGCCAACTTAACCGATGGTATCGACGGACTCGCAGCAGGAACAAGTGCTATCGCTGTACTTACGCTAGGACTTTTTGCTTTTGTTTCTGGTAATATCATTTTTAGTGATTATCTCAATGTGATGTATATCCCTAACAGTGGTGAGATGGTCGTTTTTATCACCGCTTTTGTAGGGGCTCTTATTGGGTTTTTGTGGTATAATGCCTATCCCGCACAAGTGTTTATGGGGGATACAGGAAGCCTTACGATAGGTGGGATCATCGCAGTGATAGCCATTGCAACTCGTAAAGAATGGTTAATTCCTATACTCGGAGGTATTTTCGTAATGGAAAACCTTTCGGTGGTGATGCAAGTGGGGTATTTCAAGTATACAAAGAAGAAGTATGGAGAAGGGAAACGCATCTTTTTGATGGCACCCTTACATCATCATTATCAGAAAAAAGGAATCCATGAAAGTAAGATTGTGACTCGATTTTGGATCGTAGGTATTTTACTTGCTATTCTAACGATTGTCACATTAAAAATTAGATAAGTACGCTTTCGCGAAAGCGTGTAAAGAACCATATGAGTACGAAGAAGATCGCAATATTAGGAGGAGGAGAAAGTGGTGTAGGCACGGCGATACTTGCAAAACAAAAAGGATACGAAGTCTTGGTTTCTGACTTCGGAAAAATAAAAGAAACCTATAAAAAAGTTCTGACAGATTTTGACATCGTTTGGGAAGAAGGCGGACACTCAGAAGCTTCCATATTAGAAGCAACTGTAGTGATGAAAAGCCCTGGAATACCCGATACAGCACCTATTGTAAAAACCATCGTGGCACATGGGATTTCTGTGATTTCTGAAATAGAATTTGCAGCGAGATATACAGAAGCAACGCTTATCGGAATTACGGGAAGTAATGGAAAGACCACCACAACAGCAATGCTCGGGTATATTCTTGAGCAAGCAAAAGTGAATGTGGGAATTGCAGGTAATATAGGAGACAGTTTTGCAAAGATGGTCGCACAACAGTCTATTGACACCTATGTGTTAGAGATCAGTAGTTTTCAGTTAGACGGCGTGGTAGATTTTGCGCCACATATTGCGATCATCACCA
>JBLHOX010000015.1:0-17453 GCA_047623725.1 Dokdonia sp.
TTCATGAGTTTACAGATCTTGTAGAACCTTTGTCACTCGATGAAGCCTATCTAGATGTGACCGAAAATAAAGTAGGCATGCCAAGTGCTACAGTCATTGCTACTTGGATACGTCAAAAAATTAAAGAGAAAACAGGTTTAAATGCTTCGGCGGGAATAAGCATCAATAAGTTTGTTGCCAAGGTCGCTAGTGATATCAATAAGCCCAACGGGCAAAAAACCATTCCGCCAGAAGAAGTGGTTGCTTTTCTAGAAACACTTGATATCCGTAAATTTTATGGTATTGGGAAAGTAACGGCTGAAAAGATGTACCAAAAAGGGATTTTTACGGGTCTGGATATGAAGCAGAAATCTAAGGAATATCTGGAACAGCATTTTGGTAAAAGTGGCGGGTATTATTATGATATCGTGCGAGGGATTCAATATAGTCAAGTAAAACCTAATCGCATCCGTAAATCACTTGCTGCTGAGCGTACATTTTCTGAAAATATCACTTCAGAGATTTTTATGATGGAGCGATTAGATCATATCGCAGAAGAGGTGGAGAAACGACTTTCAAAAAGTAAAGTCGCAGGAAAAACGATAACGCTTAAGATCAAATACTCTGATTTCACCTTACAAACACGAAGTAGAACGCTAGATTATTATGTACGTACAAAAGATGTTATTCTGGAAACGGCTAAAGAACTTTTGTATCAAGAAAAGATGAAAGATAGCGTCAGATTATTAGGAATCTCCCTCTCCAATTTGAATACAGAAGATAAAAAGAAAGCTAAGAAAGCACTTGAGGAAAAAGAGATCGATGTGCAGTTGCGATTTGAGTTTTGATCGCAGGGCGATAGCAAAGATTTATTCATAATGCTTATCTCGAAATTAAAAGTTTTGTAAGTATGTTTAGTACACTTGGGTTGAGGTTGTTTTATTAATATTTCTACCTAACCTGATCTTAGGTGATACTTTTCTCTCCCTCTGGGAGAGATGCCTAGAAGGCAGAGATGGATTTCGTACTTTGACAGGCTCAGTATGAACTTCACTTACGTGAAAGCGTATAAAACCACTTTCTAAGATGTATAAAAACCTGTATCTTTACCTCGATGTCAAATAAAAGTTGGACATATCTTCCCTTATTACTGAAATTTCTTATAAAGAGAAATCCAGAATAGTATTTGATTGCCTGAATTTAAGTAACTTTAAAGCAATCTAAATTTTTACACCACCATGCCTTTTTATCATAAGTTAGGAGAGATTCCTCCTAAACGTCATACTCAATTCCGTAAACCTGACGGAGAGCTGTATTCAGAACAGTTATTTGGAACCATTGGTTTTGATGGGATGAGTACCAATAGCTACCATGTACATAGACCTACTCAGGTTAAAGAAATAAGGAAACAATATTCTGTAGCGCCCAAAATTGCGTTGGAAAATAGTATAAAATCTTACCGTTTCAGAGGATTTCAAATCAAGCCAGAGCAAGATTATCTAGAGAGTCGTAAGCCTGTACTTACCAATAGTGATTGTACTATCATTCTAGCAGCACCTAAGCAGAAAACACAAGATTATTTTTATAAAAATACCGATGCAGACGAGCTGATCTTTGTGCATAAAGGTTCAGGGAAACTGCGTACCCATTTAGGAAATTTGGATTTTAAGTATGGAGATTATTTGTTGATTCCGCGAGGAGTGATTTATAAGATAGATTTTGATACCGAAGACAATAGGCTTTTTATTGTAGAATCGCGCAGACCTATCTACACACCAAAACGATACCGTAACTGGTTTGGGCAATTATTAGAACACTCACCATTTTGTGAGCGTGACTTACGCCAACCGTATGAATTAGAAACCAATGATGAGAAAGGAGATTTCTTAATCAAAGTAAAAAAGCAAGACGATATTTTTGAGATGGTCTATGCCTCACACCCATTTGACGTGGTAGGCTATGATGGATATAACTATCCATACGCATTTAGTATTCATGATTTTGAACCTATTACAGGACGTATACATCAACCACCTCCAGTGCACCAAACCTTTGAAACTGATGCTTTTGTAATCTGTAGTTTTGTGCCTCGTAAATATGATTACCATCCGCAAAGTATTCCTGCGCCGTATAATCATAGTAATATAGATAGTGATGAGGTGTTGTATTATGTAGATGGAGATTTTATGAGTCGCTCAGATGTAGAAGCAGGACATATCTCGTTACATCCCGCAGGAATTCCTCATGGTCCACACCCAGGAACGGCAGAAAAAAGTATTGGAAAAGAAGGTACTGAAGAATTGGCTGTGATGGTAGATACCTTTAAGCCTTTAAAAGTGTGTGAAGCCGCTATGGGAATAGCCGATGAGAGTTATCACAAATCATGGTTAGATCATTAAACCATTTTAATTAGTAATAGTACGCTTTCGCGAAAGCGTGTAAAACAGCATACATGTCAGAAAGTAAATTACCAGCAGATCCATTAGCATTAATACTGGGAATAGTAGCCCTTGTATTAGGAGTCGCAGGTTGTTGTTGTTATGGTATTACAGCATTGATACCATTGGTTATGTCTGTTATAGGAGTTGTGGTAGCAAATAAGAGCTTAAAAGAATACAAAGAAAACCCTGAAGGATTTTCTGGTGTGAGTAGAAGTAATGTTTCAATGGCAAGAGTCATAAATATTATTGCTATTGTCTTTAATGGAATAATTGTTTTAGGATTTGTAATACTATTTATAGTATATGGGACTTTCCTTTCTTCAGAAATTATGGATTCTTATAAAAATGGAGATTATAACACAACAGATCCTTATGAATGGAAAACGGATAGTCTTTATGACTATGAAGACGAATACGAGATAGAAGAAATAGAAAAAGATACGTTGATGATAGATTCAACGATCATAGAAGATATAAAAGAAATAGAAACGATAGAAAACTAAGTATCATGAGTAAGGATATACAACCTGTAAATTACGGACTGGAAAAAATATTTGAAGGAGCACAAGATTTCTTGCCCTTATTAGGGACAGATTATGTTGAGTTTTATGTGGGTAATGCAAAGCAAGCGGCCCATTTTTATAAAACCGCTTTTGGATTTCAATCGTATGCTTATAAAGGATTAGAAACTGGATCTAGAGATGAGGTAAGCTATGTGTTAAAACAAGATAAAATTAGAATTGTTTTGACAACACCACTCAATAGTAAATCACCTATCAACGACCATATTGTTAAGCATGGAGATGGTGTAAAAGTCGTAGCCCTTTGGGTAGAAGATGCTCGTAAAGCGTATGAAGAAACCACAAAAAGAGGAGCTAAATCTTACATGGAACCTAAAGTCGAAACTGACGAACATGGGGAAACTGTAAGAGCAGGAATATATACCTATGGAGAGACGGTGCATATGTTTGTAGAGCGCAAAAATTATACAGGAACTTTTCTTCCAGGGTTTAGAGCTTGGGAATCTGATTATAATCCTGAATCAACAGGTCTTAAATACATAGATCACATGGTAGGTAATGTAGGTTGGGGGCAAATGAATACGTGGGTAAAATGGTATGAAGATGTGATGGGGTTTGTAAATTTCCTATCGTTTGATGATAAACAAATTCATACAGAATACTCAGCATTAATGAGTAAGGTGATGAGTAATGGGAACGGGCGTATCAAGTTTCCTATTAACGAACCCGCAAAGGCAGCTAAAAAATCACAGATAGAAGAGTATCTTGATTTTTATGAAGGATCAGGTGTGCAACACCTTGCCATGGCGACCGATGATATTATCAAAACCGTAGCGCAATTAAAAGCACGTGGCATTGAGTTTTTACCACCACCACCGCAAACCTATTATGATGAGATTCCACAACGATTGGGAGATCATATGAAAGTGATGAAAGAAGATATTGAAAAACTACAAGAGCTTTCTATCCTTGTAGATGCTGATGAAGATGGGTATTTGCTTCAGATTTTTACAAAACCTTTAGAAGATAGACCTACTTTGTTTTTTGAAATCATACAGCGTATGGGAGCCCAAGGTTTTGGAGCTGGAAACTTTAAGGCGCTTTTTGAATCTATAGAGCGTGAACAAGAACAAAGAGGGACTTTATAATTTTATAACGTACTTAACACAATATTTATATAAAAACTTCGTCCTTTATAGGGCGAAGTTTTTTATTATAGTATTTTTGGAATAACTATTGTAAATACCTCTCTAAATAACCAAATTTTGCCAAACATGAGAATACCGGTAAATCATATAAGACAATTACTTTTAATAGGGGTCTTTACATTAGTTGCTACTTTAGGAAAAGCGCAAGAGATAAAACCAGCCTATCAAGAAGGAGAGTGGTTTAAGTTTAGAGTACATTATGGGCTCATCACCGCTGGATATGCAACACTTACTGTAGGGGATTCAAAATATAAAGAGAAACCCGTATACCATGTAAAAGGATATGGAGAAACTGTCGGACTCTCAAGATTCTTTTTTAAAGTAGAAGACCATTACGAAAGCTATATAGACAAAGAAACAGATTTACCATATCAATTTGTTCGTAAAATTGATGAAGGCGGTCATACTAAAGATAAGATCATTGACTTTGATCAAGAAAATAATAAAGCACATATATTTAACAGAAAGCATAATACTCGTAAAACAGTAGATGCCGCTGTTGGTGTGCAAGACATGGTTTCTGCATTTTACTATTTGCGTAATAATTTAGATACCAGCAATCTTAAAGAAGGTGATGAAACTGATTTGACCATGTTTTTTGATAGTGAAAATTACCCTTTTAAACTTCGTTTTTTAGGACGTGAGGTGATGAATACGGAGTTTGGCAAAATCAGATGTCTTAAATTTAGACCTATGGTACAGTCAGGACGTGTCTTTAAAGAACAAGAAAGTCTTACCGTTTGGGTAAGCGATGATGAAAATAAAGTCCCTATTCGTATCAAAGCAAGTCTTGCTGTGGGATCGTTAAAAGCAGATTTAGAAGCTTTTAAAGGATTGAAACATTCGTTTAAAATTGTAGTAGATAATTAACCAAGTTCTATGAAGAAAAAAATCGAGCCAGATATTGAGCGTATTATAGAAGCTCTTGATGATAAGTATGAAAAAATAGACCAAGATCTTGATGATCATCTGGAAGGATTATTACAAAGTAAACCCATTACCTATTGGGATTATATTCATACAGATGCCTTATTAAGCCTTCAGACACCGCGCACAAATTTTCCAGATGAAAACGTGTTTGTCATGTATCATCAGGTCAATGAATTGCTATTTAAAATGGTCCTTTGGGAAATAGAACAAGTGGCACATCATAAAAACCTTACTGTTGCTTTTTTTGCTTCACGTTTAGGACGCATAAGTCGCTACTTTGATATATTGACTTCCTCTTTTAATATCATGAAAGACGGTATGGACTTAGCGCAATACATGAAATTTAGAAAGACACTAACTCCCGCTAGCGGATTTCAAAGTGCACAATACAGAAAGATAGAATTTGCAAGTACAGATTTAATTAACTTAATAGATGCCCGCTTTCGCGAAACAATAGACCGAAACACACCCTATGAACATGCGTTAGAGCATTTGTACTGGCAAGCAGCTGGAAAAGATTATAATACTGGTAAGAAAAGCTATTTGCTATTTGCCTTTGAAGAAAAATATAAAAATGAGTTTATAGCGTTTACAAAAGAATATAATACTATAAATTTGTATGCGAAATTCAAGTCCCTACCTGAAGCAGATCAAAACGATCCAATATTGCAAAAAGCAATGAGGCATTATGACTATACCGTAAATGTAACTTGGGTCATGGCACACTATCATACAGCAAACCATTACTTAAATAATGGAGAGCAAGTAGTAGAGGCAACGGGAGGGAGCGAATGGACAAAATATATGCACCCTAAATACCAACGCAGAATATTCTTTCCAGATGTCTGGACAGCTGAAGAATTGGCAAACTGGGGGCAAGATGTATAAAGGATAGATGATAAAACTTGTGAGATTAAGAAACATATTTGCCATACTTATACTAGCTATTAGTAGTATTGCTTGTGGTGATGAGGAACAAAAGCCAGTACCAGTTGTAAAAGCACAACCCATTGTAAAAGTACCTGTTCAAGCATACGGATATGTCCTTGACGACTATGTTGTAGAGCGTGACACCGTAAAATCTGGTGATAGTTTTGGGAAAATACTCTTTGAATCCCATGTAGATTATGGTACGATACAACATATTTCAGATACTATAAAAGAAGTTTTTGACACCCGTAAAATACAAGTAGGTAAACCTTATGTATTATTAAAATCTAAAGACACTATAGAAGCTGCGAAAGTCTTTATTTATGAAAAAAACAAAGAAGACTATATAGTCGTAGATTTTCAAGATGAGGTCATTGCTGCAGAAAAATCACATCCAGTCACTATTGTAGAAAAAGAAATATCAGGCGTTATCAATAGCAATTTGTCTTCTACCTTTGATGAATTAGATACTAATGTGCTTGTTGCCTACAGGATGGCAGATATTTATGCATGGACAATAGATTTCTTTAAACTCCAGAAAGGAGATCGATTTAAAGTAATTTATGAAGAGCGATATGTTAATGATACCGTTCCTGCAGGAATAGGAAAAGTAAAAGCAAGCATATTTGAACACAAAGGAAGACCTGTATATGCATACTATTTTGAGAATGACTCTCTTCCTGGTGGTTCTGATTATTTTGATGAAAAAGGAGACAATTTACGACGCGCTTTCTTAAAAGGACCTCTCAAGTTTAATAGAGTTTCTTCTCGATATAATTTAAAAAGACGTATAAAATACTATGGTTACAAAATACGTCCTCATAAAGGAACTGACTTTGCTGGCGCTATAGGAACACCTATTCTTGCGACTGCAGATGGTACTGTTACAAAATCAGAACGTAGAGGAGGTAACGGTAACTATATAAAAATACGCCATAACGGTACATTTGATACACAATATCTACACATGCAAAAACGTAATGTGCGCGTAGGTGATTTTGTAAGACAAGGAGATGTGATAGGAACCATAGGAATGACAGGAAACACTGGTGGTCCTCACGTGTGCTATCGCTTTTGGAAAAATGGACGACAAGTAGATCCTTTTAAAGAAGATCTCCCAGCTTCAGAGCCTCTCGAAGAAAAGCTCAAGGCTATATACGACAGTATTATGCAACCTCTGCAAAAACAATTAGAAGCGGTTCCTTTTGTAACAGAAAGAGAAGATATAGGCGTTTCCAGTACACTTCTAGAAAAAGATTTATAATCTATAGTAAAGACTACCCAATGAAGAATACCAACCCAACACAAACAAATGCTTGGAAGAAATTACAATTGCATTTTGAAACTATAAAAGACACACACCTTACTTCACTTTTTGAAGACCCAAATAGAGCCGCTACATTTACAATACAATGGCAAGACTTTCTTGTAGATTATAGTAAAAATAGAATTACAGAAGAAACCAAATCACTGCTGGTAGAACTTGCAGAAGAAGTAGGGCTCTCAGAAGCAATTGCTAGCTATTATGGAGGAGAAGCCATAAATGCAACAGAAGATCGTGCGGTAATGCACACAGCCTTAAGAGATTTTTCTGCATCAGCCTATCAAAAAGAAGAAGTTGCAGAGGTGCGTGATTCTATAAAAATCTTTACAAAAAGTATTATAGAAGGTACTCATAAAGGAACCACTGGAAAAGCAATTACTGATGTTGTTAATATTGGTATTGGAGGGTCAGATTTAGGACCTGTAATGATTGTAGAAGCATTACAGTATTATAAAAACCATCTTACGACACACTTTATCTCAAATGTAGATGGAGACCACGTGATGGAAACGATTAAAGATCTTAATCCTGAGACAACGCTCTTTGTGATTGTGTCCAAAACATTTACAACACAAGAAACATTAAGCAATGCGACAACCGTTCGTACATGGTTTGTAGACCAATTGGGAGAAGAAGCTGTAGGAAGTCATTTTGTAGCCGTATCTACAAATCTGGAAGCTGTTCAAAATTTTGGAATTGCACCACACAATATTTTTCCCATGTGGAATTGGGTGGGAGGTCGTTTTTCCCTTTGGAGTTCTGTAGGGCTTTCTGTTGCATTAGCAGTAGGATATACTCATTTTGAAGATTTATTGAAAGGAGCTCATGAAATGGATGTTCATTTTAAAGAACAGCCTTTTGGCGAGAATATTCCAGTAATCACAGCCTTGTTAAGTGTTTGGTACAATAACTTTTTTGGAGCTGAAAGTGAAGCGGTCATCCCATATACACAATACTTGCATAGATTACCAGCCTATTTGCAACAAGCGATTATGGAAAGTAATGGGAAAAGTGTAGATCGTAATGGAAACCCTGTGACATACGAAACAGGAAATATTATATGGGGAGAGCCAGGAACCAATTCTCAACACGCATTTTTTCAATTAATCCACCAAGGCACAAAACTCATTCCTGCTGACTTTATAGGATTTAAGAGAAGCCTTCATGGGAATACAGATCACCATGATAAATTAATGGCCAACTTTTTCGCCCAAACGGAGGCGTTAATGAATGGTAAGACAGAAGCTCAAGTGACTTCAGAATTTAAGGAGAGCACGCTTTCGCGAAAGCGTATAGAGCAACTAACCCCTTTTAAAGTTTTTGAAGGAAATAAACCAACGACCACCTATCTTATAGAGACACTTTCTCCAAGTACTTTAGGAGCATTAATCGCCATGTATGAGCATAAGATTTTTGTGCAAGGAGTGGTCTGGAATATTTATAGCTACGATCAATGGGGAGTAGAGCTTGGGAAACAACTTGCAAAACAGGTGCTTAACGACTTTAATGACATCGAATCTTCAAACCATGATGCATCTACAAGGCAATTGTTGATTTCTTATAAGAAGGCATAAAAAGATATAAAATTTTCAACAGAACCTCCTTTTAGTTATTAAAATTGATTATTTTTTAATAATTTAAAGGGTATGTTTATAAAAAGTGCGATAATGTTAATTAATTAACGTTGTGATAAACTTAACAGATACATGAATTGATTAGTTTTGCCTTGCTTAATTCAATCAATTCATTATGAAGAAAATTACACTTTTATCCGTAATTACTCTTTTCTTTATGACAGCTATGTCATTTGCACAAGGGGTAACTACGAGTTCGATTAACGGTCGAGTATTAGACAATACTGATGGTCCATTACCAGGGGCTACTATTATTGCTACTCACGTTCCAACCGGTTCTGTTTATGGAGCTGTTACAGACTTTGACGGTTTTTACCGTATTACCAACATGAAATCAGGAGGGCCTTATAACCTATCGATAACGTATGTAGGTTTTCAGGATTTTAAAAAAGAAGGATTTGGTCTTTCTTTAGGAGAGTCTAAGCGTATCAGTACCAAAATGGTAGAGTCATCAAACGCGCTTGACGAAATTGTGATCACTGCACAAAACAATGGAATTTTCAACAGTAACAAAACTGGTTCTGAAACTTCTATTTCTGAGCGTGACATTAATACACTACCTACTGTATCAAGATCTCTTGCAGATTTTGCTCGTGTAACACCATCTGCACAGCTTACAGAAGGAAATGATGGTTTCTCTATCTCACTTGGTGGACAAAACAACCGTTACAACGCGATCTATATTGATGGTGCTGTAAACAATGATGTATTTGGTCTTGCGGGATCAGGAACAAACGGTGGACAAACTGGAGTAAATCCTTTTTCTGTAGATGCTATTGAGTCTGTACAGATTAACCTAGCTCCTTTTGATGTACGTCAATCAGGATTCTCAGGAGGATCTGTAAACGCAGTAACACGTTCTGGTTCTAATAACTGGGAAGGATCTGTTTATGGATTTTACAGAAACGAGAGCTTAGTAGGAAAAACACCTGTAGATCTTGTAAATGAAGGTGACGAACGTGAAAAAGTAGATGAATTTTCTGCATTAACGTACGGTGTGCGTGTAGGAGGTCCTATTATTAAAGACAAATTATTTGTTTTTGTAAACTATGAGCGTCAAGAAGATGAAACGCCACAGCCTTTTACTTTTTCAAACTATACAGGAAATTCTTCAATAGAAGATATTAATAACTTATCAAACTTCTTGCAGTCAGAATACGGATACAATCCAGGAATTTTTGATGCAAACACAAGAACGTTAGATAGTGATAAATTTAACTTACGTTTTGACTTAAACGCAAGCCAGAATCATAAAATATATTTACGTTTAGGAGTTGTACAAGCAGAAAATCTTGAAGCACGTAGTTCTGGAAACAGAAATATAGGATTCATTAATGGGTCTGAGTTATTTGAAACAAACACGTATTCTGCAGCATTTGAGTGGAACGCTACTTTTGGGCCAAAATTTGCAAACAACCTTAAAATAGGATATACTAGAGTAGATGATGATCGTGATCCAGCTGGAAACCCATTCCCTACTGTAGATATACAAGATGGTGCAGGGACTCTTTCTTTTGGAGCAGAGCCTTTCTCAACAGCAAACTTACTTGAGCAAGATATCTTTACTATAAACAACAACTTTGAAATTTTTGCTGGACGTCATACAGTAACGTTAGGAGCAAACTTAGAGTGGGCTTCTGCAAAGAACTTATTCTTTGCCTTTAACTTCGGAGATTACACATTTGAAGATCAATTTAATGATGATGGAGATTTAATCTCTTCTGGTCTTAACCAGTTCTTAACTGGAGAAGTTGCAGATGTATTTCAACATGGGTATTCTTTAGTAGGAGATGGTACGGTAGGTGATGAGTCTGCGGGATCTGCAGATTTTGGAACATTCCAAGCTGGATTCTATGTACAAGATGAAGTTCAAGTTGCAGATAACTTTAAGTTAACAGCAGGTGTTCGTGTAGATATTCCTTACTGGGAAGATGGAACCATAAATTCTAATTTCAATACACGTACTATTCCTTTATTAGAAGCAGAAGGGAAAGATTTACAAGGAGCTAGAGTAGGTCCTAATGTAAATGCAACGGCTCATATTGCACCTCGTATAGGATTTAATTGGGATGTGTTTGATAACAACAAAACACAAGTACGTGGAGGTGTTGGAGTATTTACTTCAAGATTACCTTTAGTATGGCCTGGAGGAACATATAACAATAATGGTGTAACTGGAGGCTTTAGTTTCCTTTTTGGACAAGTAGCATTCCAACCAGATGTTAACCAACAGACGCAAGTTGTTCCAGCTGGTTCTGGAGGTGTAGGTGGTAACATTGACCTTTTTGCTGAAAACTTTAAATTACCTCAAGTATCTAAATTTAATATTGCTGTAGATCAACAATTACCAATATGGGGATTAGTTGCTACTGCAGATTTCACATATACTGATGTTTTAAATGATATTAAATATGAGAACTTAAACCTAAAAGGCCCTTCAGGATCTTATATAGGAGCAGATAATAGACCTTACTATGATCGTCGTGATGAGATCGATGACACATATGGAAGAATTATCTTAGCATCAAACACGAATGAAGGATATGCTACAAACGCATCTCTTACCATAAGAAAACCATTTTCAAATGGTTTCCAAGGACAAGTATCTTATGCATACGGAGATTCTAAGAAAGTATTTGATGGGACTTCTTCTCAAAACAGTTCTCAGTGGAGAGGTATTCAAACTGTAAATGGTAAGAACTCTGATATTCCATTATCTCGTTCTGATTTTGCTTTAGGAAGTCGTATTTCTGCAAATGCATCTTACGAGATTGAGTACGGAGGAGAATTTGGAGGAAAGACTACTATTGGTCTTTTCTATGAAGGAGCACAATCAAGACCTTATAGCTTTACATATAGAGAAGGGCGTGATCTTTTAAATGATGATTCTAGAGATAACGCATTAATATATGTTCCAGCAAACGCAAGTGAGATTAACTTCTCAGGAGATGCTGCAGAGCAAGCACAACAGTGGGAACGTCTTAACTTCTTTATTGAAAATGATGATTACTTAAAAACTCGTAAAGGAGATTACGCAGAGCGTAATGGTTCTAGAGGACCTTGGAATCACGTAGTAGATTTAAAGTTCTTACAAGATATCTACTTCAAGTCAGGAGATAAGAAGCATACATTACAATTATCTATTGATATCTTCAACTTTACAAACTTACTTAATGAAGAGTGGGGTGTTCGTAATTTTACACGTAGTAATGTTCAACCATTACAAACGGTTTCTACTTCGGATGATATACCAGTATTTAGTTTTGTAGATAGTATTCTTGAGTACGATGCAGATGGAAACCCAACGGGTCTTAATACAGAAGAAGTTGATGATTTCGGTCTTCAGTCTTCAAGATGGCAAGCACAAATTGGATTACGTTATATCTTTAACTAATTCATAGCTAATATATATTTTCGCAGAAGTGAAAATTTTAAAACCGACACTAGTACTAGTGTCGGTTTTTTGGTTTAAAATGTCCTATCTTTGATTTATTATTATTTAAACACACACCATTATGTTTCTTGATACAATAAAATTTGTACACTCTATGTGGGCCTATCTATTGCTTGCAGTATTGGTGATTACAACCATTAACTCACTTGCTAAGTTCTTTGGGAAAAAGGAATATGGAGCAAAAGATATGCGTCTAGCGCTTTTTACATTAATCACGATGCACATTCAATTCTTAATAGGTTTAGTGCTTTGGTTTGTATCTCCTAGTGGACTCAATGAGATTCGTCAAAATGGAATGGGAACAGATATGAGACGTCTAGCAGTAGAGCATCCTACATTAATGATTATCGCTGTTGTACTCATTACTATCGGGTATTCTAAACATAAGAAGCAACGTTTGTCTACACCTAAATTTAAGAAGTTAGCTATATTTTATACACTTGCATTAATTGCTGTACTAGCTATGATTCCTTGGAATCAATGGTTTTAAATAATAATTGGTGTAAAAACATACAAAAAGAGGGAAGATGCAAAACATCTTCCCTCTTTTGTTTTTGGTGGGTACGCTTTCGCGAAAGCGTATAAAAGAAACTTAATTTTCTGAAACTTCTTTGATGAGTACAATATACACTGGGAAATGATCGCTATACCCTCCCGTATAACCACCATTAGCAAAGCTACGATACGGATATCCTTTATAACGACCCTTTGGGTTACTTAGGTAATTTTTATTATAGATGCCGGCCTTAAAGTATCTATATGAACTGTAATCTTTACGAAGTAATGGTTCTGTAATTAAGATTTGATCAAAAAGATTCCATCCATCTCTATAGGCTAGTGTTCCGATCCCTTTTTTAAACATAGATTCCATAGGATTGTAGATCATCTTATCTTTTACTTTGTCTTTATTGCCTTGTGCTTTTAATACCTTTTTTACACTTGGACTAGTAGGATCATCATTAAGATCTCCCATGGTAATGATCTTTGCATACGGGTCATCACTTTGCAGACTATCTATAATCTTTTTGTTAAGCGCTGCAGCTGCCATACGTTTTTTACGACTACGGGCTTCTCCACCAGAACGCGAAGGCCAGTGATTTACGATTATATGAATCATATCACCGTCTAGTAATCCAGAAACAAGAAGTTGATCACGGGTGTATTTACGCTTTTGAGAATCTTCATTATTGTAAATAATAAGTTCGTGCTTACTTATGTTTATAGGTGTAAATAATGCTTTTTGATACATAAGAGCAACATCAATTCCTCTTCGGTCTGGAGAATCAAAATGTGCAATCCCATACTCTTTATCTAGTAATTGTGGATCATTGGCAAGGGCTTCTACTGTTTTTCTGTTTTCTATTTCAGCAAGCCCAATAATAACCGGAGTATTCTTTGTGATGTCTTGTCCTATCTCTGAGATAACACGCGCCATTTTCTGAACCTTATCTGCATAGATGGCTTCTGTCCAGTGATCCTTTCCATCAGGAGTACGGTCATCATCAAATGTGATAGGGTCATTTTCTGTATCAAAAAGATTTTCTACATTATAAAATGCGATGGTATGTGGTTTGTATGTTTTTTGATCTTGTGCTTTCGCGAAAGCAAAAAATAAAAGAAAAACGAAAAATAAAGACCTTCTTAAATACATTATACTAGTTTGATTTTTTTAAGAAAATTATAATTTCTCACGCTAAAGGTAATGAATCCATTGAAAATGAGTACATTTGGGTATAATGTAATAATTCTTATGCGGGATTTATGATTAACTAAACCCTCATGAAGTACGTTATTCTTAAATTTTTGCTGGCTTTGCCCATGCTATCTGCGATTGCTCAAACCTCTGTAAAAGGAACAGTAATTGACAGAATCACCTCAAATAAATTACCAGACGTACGTGTTCTACTCGAAGGAACAAATCAAGCTACACAAACAGATATAGCGGGTGCATTTATTTTACATCAAAATATATCTATAGGAGATCAAATTCTTAGCATCTCAAAAGAAGGATATGTTACCCGACGCTTCCCTGTTGTTATTCATGAAGGAAAAATACTAGATCTAGGAGAAGTAACTCTTGATGTAGATGTCTCGCAAGAACAAGAATTAAATGGCCTTATTTCTTTATCTGATAATGATCTCAATGGAGAAGATGATGATATAGGAGGATTTAATGTCTCTGGATTGCTCTCTGCTGGAAGAGATGCCTTTTTAAGCGCTGCAGCTTTTGATTGGAGTGCCACATTTTTTAGACCTAGAGGGCTAGATAATGCCAATGGTAAAGTTCTTATCAATGGTATCGAGATGAACAAGCAATTTAATGGACGTCCACAATGGGGAAATTGGGGAGGACTTAATGATGCACAGCGTAATCGTGAGTTTACATCTGGACTTTCTGCAAATGAATATTCTTTTGGAGGACTCGCAGGAACTACCAATATAGATATGAGAGCTTCTCAATATCGTAAAGGAGGTCGTGTATCTTATGCAACTGCAAATCGATCCTATGAAGGTCGTATGATGGGTAGTTATAGCACAGGACTTCGTGTAAGTGGGTGGGCGTTTACATTTCTTGTTTCTAGACGTTTTGGGAATGAAGGATATATAGAGGGGTCTTTGTATGATGCAAATTCGTTTTTTGCATCTGTAGAAAAGAAATTTAATGATAGCCATAGCCTTAATTTCACATCGATGTATACACCTAATAGAAGAGGTCGTGGTACAGCATTGACACAAGAGATTTTTGACCTTAAAGGGAGACAATACAACCCTTTTTGGGGATATCAGAATGGAAAGATACGCAACACGCGTATTAGGGAAATAGAAGAGCCTATTTTGATGTTAAATCATACGTGGGATGTTTCTGAAAAGACAACGATTCATACAAATGTTGGGTATCAAACAGGAACGATAAAAAATAGCCGAATAGATAATAATGGGACGACACTTGTGGAGTCTAACGGACAGCAATTCTTTGCCGGAGGCGCACGTAATCCTTCGCCCGATTATTACCAATTACTACCAAGTTTCTTTTTACAAGACGAAAGCCCAACAGCGACTGACTTTCAAAACGCCTTCTTGGCACAAGAAGAGCTTGTAAACGATGGGCAGTTTGATTGGAATCTATTATATGAGAGTAATGCTACTTTAAGAGCACAGGGTAGTAATGCATTGTACGTGCTTCAAAATGATGTTATAGAAGACAATCAGTTACAGGTAAATGTCATTGTAAATAGCCCGATCACAGATCATATCACAGGTAATGGGAATGTAAGTTACCGTACGTTGAGTAGTGAGAATTATGCAGAAGTTGAGGATTTACTTGGGGCTACTGGGTATCTAGATGTAGATAACTTTACCGAAGCAGAGTCTGGAGATTCATCTGGTATGATCTCTACAGATAGTGCGCAAAGTGATGTGCGTAATCCTAATAGAATTGTTGGAGAAGGAGATCGTTTTAAGTATAATTATGAAATAAGTGCAGCTGTCGTATCTGGTTTCGCGCAAGCGCAATTTAAATACAACAAAGTTGATTTTTATGTTGGAGCTACTGTAACTCAAACGACCTACCAACGTAATGGATTATTTGAAAATGGAAACTTCCAAAACGAAGAAGGAGCTGTCGGTTCTTTTGGCACTAGTGAAGCATTAAATTTTTCTGCTGGAGGACTCAAAGGAGGATGTACCTATAAAATCACAGGGCGTCATATTATAGATGTTAATGGAGGATATTATACCAATGCCCCTACGATACGTAACTCTTTTGTAAACGCACGTCAAAATAATGAAGTAGTAGAAGGATTAGAGCCTAATCAAATACAGTCTGTAGATGTAAGTTATATTTATAGATCGCCTATTGTAAAAGGGAGATTGACGGGGTATTATACCGGATTTGAAAAGGGAACTGAGGTAGGGTTTTATTTTACAGAAGATCTTGGAGGTTTAGGAAATGATGGTAATGCTTTTGTGCAAGAAATACTTACCAATGCAGGAAGGCGTAATATGGGTGTAGAGCTTGGTGTTGAAGCACAAGTATTACCTACACTTAAATTAAAGGCAGCAGCTAGTGTTGGACAGTATACGTATACAAACAATCCTAATTTGTATTTACGAAGTGATGATTTTGAAGGAGCATTGCGTTTTGGAGACGGAACCACTAACCTAGAAGGTGTACACGTAGCTGGAGGTCCAGAAAGAGCTTTTCAATTGGGTTTTGAATACAGAGATCCTAGTTTCTGGAATATTGGAGTTACTACCAACTATTTTTCGAATGCTTATATCGATGTAAGTAATCTAACGCGTTCTGCAAATTTTGTAACAGATAGTGATGGATTGCCTATTAATAATTTTGATGCAGGAGCTGCTAGAGGGTTATTGCAACAACAAGAGTTTGACGATTATTTCTTAGTCAATATTACAGGAGGAAAATCATGGAGAGTAGATAATTACTTTTTAGGTTTTTTTGCAACGATAAACAATGTATTAGATCAACAGTATGTTACAGGAGGTTTTGAACAATCTCGTAATGGGACCTATAGAAATGTACGCGATGATCAAGCAAGAGAAAATGGGCCTGTATTTGGACCCAGGTTTTTCTTCGGAAACGGAACTACATACTACGCCAACTTTTACGTTCGCTTTTAACCCGCATTATGCAATATAAAATCTATTACAACTTGAAGATGCTTCAAAATATACCATTACACTACGTTTTTGAGTTTAACCATAGCAGCGCTATGCTAAAACTCAGAAAACGTCATATTTTATTGCTTCTTCAAGTCTCATCACGAAGTTCTATTGCATAATCCAGGTTTAATTAAAACATCAAGAAATTATACGATTATGAAAACAATAAAATTAACACGATTATTTACAGTACTATTTGCCTTGGTAACACTAGTATCTTGTGTACAAGATGATGACTTTTCTGTGCCAGAATTAGATGCGGGAGCTTTAGAAATAGAGGGTCAAAGTGTAAGCATTAATAGTGTTGCTGGACAAGTAGCCCAAGCTGTTGAAAATGAAAATGAGA
>JBLHOX010000016.1:0-16886 GCA_047623725.1 Dokdonia sp.
ATTTGCAAACGCATTTTTATAATTATGAAGAATTTGCAAACCCAGCAGCTGATTTTGATTATGAGATTCGTTTTGATACAATCGCTGGAGATAATGCAGATAAAACTCCTTTGTTAGATCAAGTAACAACCAAAACGTATGATCGTTTTGATACGAGTAATACATTATACATCCTTACTGCTAGAGAAGGAGCTACCCTTGATGAAAATGGAGATGAAAATCATATAACTACATTTGCAGATTCTACGTTTGTAACGTATAGAGGAGCTAATATTTTAGGTGAAGTCTTTGATGCGGCGAGCAATCCAATTTGGTTTAATCTTCCTGCAACTATAGATGGTTTTTCAAATGGAATAGCTGGATTTACAGGAGGTACTGGATTTACAATCGCAGATGATGGAACTAGTGTGTATGCTCCCGATTATGGAATAGGAGCCGTATTTATTCCTAGTGGATTAGGGTATTTTGCACAACCGCCAAATAGTAATATTGGTATTTATTCTTCACTTGTATTTACCTTTTCGGTATTTGACAGTAAAGAAACAGATCACGATAGTGATGGAATTATCTCTATAAATGAAGATCTAGATGGGAATAATTTCTTTTTTGATGATATAGATGATACCGATGAAGATACTGCGCCAAACTTTAATGATCCTGATGATGATAATGATGGGGTAACGACCAGTCTTGAGATCATCTTAACTACGGTTACAATTATTAATGATGAAGGTGAAGAAGAAGAGGTAGAAGTATTTGAAAGCTTTAAGGATACAGATAATGACGGTACTAATGATCACTTAGATACAGATGATGATGGTGATGGCATCCCTACACTAGATGAGATTAATATTAACTTTAATACTGGAGTTATTACGTATCCAGATACAGATGAAGATGGTATAGCTGATTATTTAGATTCAGATAGTTAATTTTCCGCTTTCGCGAAAGCGTATATATACATAAAACAAAAAGGCAACTCAGAGATGAGTTGCCTTTTTTAATACCTGATATGTATATTATTTTTTAGTATCTTCTTTGAATTGATAAGATAGGCTTAAGATCCACTGAGAAGGCCTAGAATCAATCGTAAATTGTGATTCGGCTATTTCTGTTAGATCACTAGTAACACTCGTGTCATTCTCGCTAAAAGAGTTCTCATAACGTAAATCAATGCCTAATCTTCCTAATTGTAAGCCAGCACCTATTTGGTATCCTATAGTAAAAGAATTTTGAGGGTCATTTGCTTCTAAACCATCTACATCAAGATCATTGTTAAGAACAAGCTGGAAAGCGGGTCCCGCTTTTAGAGATAATGGACCTACAACATCAATACCTAAAAGTACTGGAATGTCAAGCTTAGAAAATTTATAGTCTGCATCTACTGATTTTCCATAATCTGTAGTAAGTCTTGTGTATACAAGCTCGGGCTGAAGGAAAAGACCTGCAAATTTAAATTTGGCAAAGACACCAATGTGATATCCAACTTTGCTGTCACCATCAAAGGTTTCACTTGGACTTTCATCAATAATAGATGTGATGTCACCTGTGGCTCCAAAATTAAGCCCGCCTTTTATTCCAAATTTTGCACTCTGTCCAAAAGCGCTTACGGATGATACGAGTAGTACCAAAATTATTAGTTTTTTCATAATTGAGTTTATTAGTATTTGAGTTAATGACAAAAAGAAAGGCAGAATGTTACAATCCTGCCTTACAATGTTTTATAAAAACGTAAAATTACAATCTTTATTTTCTTTGAATAGCTTTCTTTGAAGCTTTTACAATTGCGGCAGCGTTAAGACCATATTTTTCCATAAGCTGTGCTGGGGTTCCACTTTCTCCAAACGTATCTTGTGTTGCAACAAGCTCTTGAGGTGTTGGTTGCTTAGTAGCCAGTGCTCTAGCAACACTTTCTCCTAATCCTCCTAAGAAGTTGTGCTCTTCGGCAGTGACAACACATCCTGTTTTCTTAGCAGAAGCAACAATAGCTTCTTCATCAAGAGGTTTTATCGTGTGTATATTAATCACTTCTGCAGAGATACCAGCTTCGTTTAATTCTTTTGCTGCTTCTAAAGCTTCCCATACAAGATGTCCAGTTGCGACGATAGTCACATCACTTCCTTCTTGTAAATGAACGGCTTTTCCTACTTGAAAATCTTGATCGGCAGGTGTGAAGTTTGCTACTTTTGGGCGTCCAAAACGTAAATATACGGGGCCGTCATAATCAGCAATTGCAATGGTAGCTGCTTTGGTCTGGTTGTAGTCACATGTATTTATAACGGTCATCCCAGGAAGCATTTTCATTAATCCGATATCTTCTAGGATTTGGTGCGTAGCTCCATCTTCTCCTAAGGTTAATCCTGCGTGAGAAGCACAAATTTTTACATTTTTACCAGAATAAGCAACACTTTGACGTATTTGATCATATACACGCCCTGTAGAGAAGTTTGCAAACGTTCCTGTAAACGGAATTTTGCCTCCTATAGTCATTCCAGCAGCAAGACCAATCATGTTTGCTTCGGCGATTCCTACTTGAAAAAAGCGTTCTGGATGATTTGCTTTAAAAGCATCCATTTTAAGAGAACCCGTAAGATCTGCACATAGTGCAACTACATTCTCGTTAGACTTTCCAAGTTCTTCTAGACCTGCGCCAAAACCTGATCGAGTGTCTTTACTTCCTGTGTTTTCGTATGTTTTCATTCTGAGATTTTAAAGCTGTTATTTAGGCTTATTTTTCGAGATTTAGTATCAACACTAATGGCTTCAATGAGCATTTTGTCTGATGAAGGTCCAGTCATTGATAGAATAATTCCATTAGGAATATTTATTTTTATTTCGCCTTTACTAGAAGTTGCATTGAGCATAATATTCAAAAAGTTTTGGAATAAGAAATTATTATCTAAACTGTAAGAAGTATCTATAGCCATGTATATTTCATTTTGAGGCTCTGTATTAGGGAATATTTTGTAAACGTCCACTTTTTTACCGTCGAACATGAAATTTTGATTAGACTTTTCATGTTTCAACTCAGCTTTTTCATTCATGGAATTATTTGCATTTCCACCTGGTAATAACGCTGCTATTTCTGTATCTAGTGTCATCTTAAAAGCATCTATATCTAGAATAATATACAGTTTGCCATCAGCACTACTATAAATTATATTTGAAGATCCAGAAGGAATATCATTGTCGTCATTCAAGACTTTTGAAGCAAATTCTCTAACAATACCTTTGTAATCAGACCATAAGTATTTGCCATTTTTTTCAAAACCTATACTAACTGTATCCTTACTACCTTGTTTGTTTTCTACAAGATACTTAACAGTATAGTCTATTTTAAATTCATGACTTTGGGATTGCCCCCAAAGAGTCATCGAAAAAAAGAAACTAGTTATAAATAGTAATGATCTCATGTTTAGTAGTCTCCTAAAGTTTCTGCGTTTTGAGCAAGGCCTACAGCCAGTTGCTCATCGTTAGGGGCTTTTCCATGCCAAGCATGTGTATGCATCATAAAATCGACACCGTTCCCCATTACCGTATGCAGTAATACACAAACAGGTTTTCCTTGACCACTATGTTTTTTTGCTTCCTGCAGTCCAGCTATAACCGAAGCCATATCATTTCCTTTTTTGATGTCTAGTACGGTCCATCCAAAAGCTTCAAACTTTGCACGCATACTTCCTAAGGCAAGTACATCATCTGTACTACCATCTATCTGTTGTCCATTAAGATCTACAGTTGCAATAACATTATCCATATTATTTGCAGCGGCATACATAATAGCTTCCCAGTTTTGACCTTCTTGTAATTCTCCATCACCCATAAGTGCGTAGACCGTATGACCGCAACCGTTTAGTTTTTTTGCTTGCGCAGTACCTAATGCGGCACTCAACCCTTGTCCTAAAGATCCAGAAGCAATACGGATACCAGGAAGTCCTTCATGCGTAGTAGGGTGTCCTTGTAAACGAGAATTTAGTAATCTAAAGGTATTAAGCTCTTCTACTGGAAAATATCCTGATCTAGCTAAAACACTATAAAAAACAGGAGAAATATGACCGTTAGATAAGAAGAATACATCTTCACCTAGTCCGTCCATATCAAATCCTTCTTTGCGATCCATGATTTCTTGATACAGGGCTACAAAGAATTCTGCACATCCTAAAGATCCTCCGGGGTGACCAGAATTTACTTTATGTACTTGTCTTAAAATATCTCTACGCACTTGAGTTACGAGTGCTTCGAGCTTTTGAATATCTGCCATTAGAATTGTGTTGTTTTGGTTCTCAAAAATACTTTATTTGTCTCCGACCGTCTATATAGATACGGGGAGGTTATTAACTAAAATCAATAAATAGTAAACAATTTTTAGTCTTTATTGACCAATGCGATCCAAGTTTGAAGCTAAGGTCTCAATAAACTTTGTGATAGGGCCTTTGATCATCATAGACATCATAGGGTTAAAATCTCCTTCAAAAAATAATTGAACTTCACTCTTGGTGTCTTCCAACTGCGTAATATTTCCCGTAAGGGTAAATGGCAATTTATCACTGGCAGCACCAAGTATTACTTTAGAATGAGGCACACCTTCTTTTAGATCTAATACAATTTCTGGCATTCCTTTTAATGCAAACAGAAAACGAGTGTCGTTAATCTTTTCAAATTTTGTGTTTTCTGGCATTAGTGTTTCAAAATTTTCAACATTCATTAAAAATTGATACACCTCTTCGGCAGATTTGTCAACTACTTTTGTTGGACTTTCTAAGTTCATTTGATTTTTTTAAATTTAAATAGGTTTGTACTAATTATAATTTAAAGGGAGCCTTAAAAACTTGAATTATATCGTGACCAGATGAAATAGAAAATCAAAGCATAGTTTTAACTACGGTTTTATTTTCTATTGATGTATGGATGCGATAGAAACAAATTAATAGGCTTATTTTAAATTATAATTGGTATTACCCCCAGTTTGCTGGATCTTTACGCCAGTTCTCTAATGTGGTTTGCTCTTCTTCTGTGATATATTTAGTATCGGCTGCTTGTTCTAACAGGTTTGAGTAATCACTTAATGTGTGCAAATCTATCGTTGCTTCTTTAAAAGCAGTAACGCTTTTTTCAAAACCATAGGTAAAGATAGCGAGCATTCCTTTTACGTTGGCTCCAGCTTCTTTAAGTGCATCTACAGCTTTTAGGCTACTCATTCCTGTACTGATTAAGTCTTCTATCACAACAACAGAACTCCCAGGGGCTAAATATCCTTCTATTTTATTTTGGCGTCCGTGCTTTTTTGCTTCGGGACGTATGTATACAAATGGAAGGTTTAGGTAGTCTGCAACAAGCATACCAATACCAATGGCGCCTGTAGCTACACCTGCTATCGCGTCTGGCTTTCCATAAAGCATTTCAACTTGCTTTGCCATTTCCTGGTGAAGGTAGTTACGTATAGCGGGATAGGAGAGTGTAATTCTGTTATCACAGTAGATAGGAGATTTCCATCCAGATGCCCATGTAAAAGGGTCTTGTGGTTGTAATTTTATTGCATTAATTTGCAATAATAATTCGGCAGTTTTTTTTGCCGTTTCTTTGTCTAAAATCATACTGCAAATGTATAAAGTTTTTGTGAATGATATTCCTATAATTCTATCTACTGAAAAAGATATTGGGAATAACTATAAATCGATTCCGCTTGAGAAGGTTAGGCTGAAAAGAATTATAAAAAAAATGATCAATGGAGAGCTCATTTATGTGAACCTTTATCATAAAGAAGAAGAGAAGCTTCTTGAATTTTTAAAAAAGAAATTACCCGTTATCGTAGCTGGTGGAGGACTCGTATATAATCCTAAAAAAGAAATTTTATTCATTTATAGAAATGGGAAGTGGGATCTACCCAAGGGTAAAATAGAAAAAGGAGAAGATATTCAGACGTGCGCTATCAGAGAGGTAGAAGAGGAGACAGGCGTTTCTGGAATCGAAATTAAAAGGTTTATCACAAAAACATACCATGTTTTTAAGCGTAATGATAAATTTAGATTAAAAGAAACCTATTGGTACGAAATGTATACCGACTATGATGGCCCTTTAATACCTCAAGAAAATGAAGGTATTAAAAAAGTCAAATGGAAAGATTTTCAGAAAACACAAAAAGCGTTAGAAAAATCCTATAATAATATCAAATTACTTTTTCCAGCCGCCTACTTAACGAAGCATCCTAACGATAGGGTATCGTAAATGTGCTTTTTCATAGTTAGGTGATTGTTTATGAATCCAGCTTAATTGTGCATACCAGTTTTGAGCAAATGCAGGTTCAGCTATTTTTTTGGCTTCAAACTCCGTTTTAATAGCTGGATGCTGATTTAAAAATTCGAGGGCTTTGTCTTCCCATACATATGGAGAGAAGCCTTCTTTTTGTTGTAAAATGGTATCAAAGAAGTTCCAGTTAAAAAAGCTGTCATTGGCTGCGGGTTCTAAAGTTTCTAAGATATAACGTAAGCCATCTTGGTTTGCTGTCTTTACAATATAACCTCCTCTACGTATCGTCACTTCTTCTTGTGTTGCTGTGACTGTAGTCCCATAATGTGGATAGTGACCTTCATATGCATTTCTAGCCGTTTGGTATGAATCTATATGATACACCTCAGCCATAAACGTGGTGTCTCTTTTTAATTGTCTAAAACCAATTTCGTTTTCACGAAGCTTCAATGCGATATCTCTCCAGCCTCTTGGGATGAAATAGGCTTTCGGAATCGTCACTTCTTTGGTCGGTTTAAAATAGTTGTAGTACGTAACTTCTTTCGTAAAGGGTTTGTCTTTATTATATTTTAAACGTTGTTTTCCTGTAATTTCACTAGGGAGCATTTCTCCTTCATACCCTAAAAATGGTAAGATAGATGTTTGCGTACTATCTATGACATGTGCGAGTGGGTAGGTGTCCGCTTTCGCGAAAGCGTTAAAAGCATCTTTACGCAAAGCCTTGATCTTCTCTCCTTCCTGAGCAGTGATTTTCAAAGCACTTTTCATAAGTTCATAAGTGCCTTCTACACGAGGTTTGTAGGGCTTTAGCATATGCGTTTCTACCATCAAACCGATTGTATTCCATAAGGTTGTATATCCCGTAGAATATCTTGGATGATCCATAAACTGACTGAATCCTTGTTCTGGAGTACGGTTAAAAACATTGACATAAGGTGTAATATCCCAGTCTTTTGATTTTAAATCCTGTTCTAGTTTCGGTTGAAAATCTTGATGCATATAGTCACCTAAAACGCCTCCTAGCTTGTTGTGCTGTGTAAATAAGTGGGTGAGGGTGTATTGGTAATCAGCACCATTACTCACATGATTGTCTATAAATACATCTGGACGTACTAGATGAAAAATATCTGTAAAGGCTATTGAGTTCTTCGTATCATTTTTTATGAAATCTCGATTGAGATCATAGTTTTTTGCATTTCCTCTAAAGCCATAAGCTTCTGGTCCATTTTGGTTGGTTCTTGATGTACTATTTCTATTAAGTGCGCCACCTACGTTATAGACTGCTATAGCGCCTACCCATGTATTTTGAGGAGCTTCTATGGTGCCTTGAGCGAGATCTCTCATAAGCATCATCGTAGCATCGATACCATCTGACTCTCCAGGATGAATCCCATTATTGATAAGCACACGACGTACATCGCTATCTTCTGAAAATTCACTCTCAAGCGTGCGATTAGGGTTAAATGAAATAAGGGTAAGAGGTTCTCCAATATCGGTAGTACCTACTTCATACGCTTTTATAGAAACATAAGCAGCGTCTAGGTCTTTGTAAAATTGTATGACCTCATCGTATGTAGGCGTTTGTGTCCCGTTACTTTTTTCAAAAGTAGTCGTAAAGTCAATATTATCTGGATTGTTTTTTGGTTTAGAACAAGAAAAGAATAGGGCTATCGAAAGAAAGAAAAATGCGTATTTCATCTATTTGAAAATTTTATTTCATTGGAAATGAAGCAAACAAAAATTTTCTGCTTAGATCAACCGCTACGCTCCTGTCTGCCGTCAGGCAGGTTCGCATAAAAAAATTAATTATTTCGGTCGACATACAAAAAATTAATTTTGTTTATGCTCATTTCATAAGAGATTGATTGATGCTGTGAAGATACGGAATCGTCCATAAAAAATCCCAAGACAGTAACGTCTTGGGACCTAAGTGAGAAGATTTTTCTTCTTCCTACTATTTTGTATTTTAAAGTAGAATTATCGTTTTATAATACGTTTTACGACACTTGCAGTAGCTGTTTGGATACGTACAAAATAAATACCCGAAGCATAATCTTCTATATTGATTTGTCTACTAGGTGTATTATTGTTGTTTGAGATCGCCTGGATCACACGTCCATTCATATCAGAAATGCTAATTTGAGTGATGACCTGGTTTCCAGTATTTGTAAGGGTAATTACATCTCTGGCAGGATTTGGATAGATACTAATCACATCATTTAGGGTCTCATCATCTATACCTAAAGAAGACAATACCGTGATGTCAAACGTACAGGTAGCTATATTGCCAGAGGCATCTGTAGCTGTTACTATAACTGTTTGAACCGTGTTTTGATCCAAAGTAGTTCCGGCCACAGGGTCTTGCGTGATAATGACTTCACTACAATTGTCGCTCGCAGATACTAAAACCGTAAAATCATCTAACGTTACGGTTGAATCTCCAGCTTGGTTCACTTCAAAATCTCCAGGACATCCTATAATAAATGGTTGTGTTTCGTCTATCACATGAACATCAAAAGAGCAACTAAGTATCGTCTCGTCATTCCCTTCTACCTCATACGAGTTTGTTGTGGTTCCAGCAGGATAAAGAACACCGCTTTCTAAACCTCCCGTTTGTATAGGTGCATTAGGTGTTCCTGTAGCAGTTGGGAAATCAAAAGTAACGATAGCATCACAAGAGGTTCCTACAAAGGCAATTTCTGCAAATCCTGTATCATCATCTCCATGATTGCTCAGTACTTCTAAGCGTATAAAAGCCGCTTCTGTATCTACAAAACCAAATTGCTCAGGTCCTATTGGACCATCCTCAGTTACTTGAGAAATAGTGGTAGGTGCATTTGGAATCACAGTAAAAGTGACACCGTCTAGAGAAGCAGATAAAAGGATATCTTGTATGCCTTCTTCTCCTAAACCTGCGGGGCCTCCAGCATTTTGATTCCATATTGCAACGCCATTAAGCATAAACGTACCTCCTAAATCAAAGTCAAAACTTCCTGTAGTTTCATTGTTACCAACAAATGAATTACCTGGGGAAGTACCTTCATGTGTAGCATTTACATCAGGAAATTCAGAAAGTCCAGAACCATCTATAAGCGCTTCAGGAACGGTGCTAAAACCAGGAGTAAAGGTAGTTGTTACCCCAACAGGAACAATGGTTGGGTTATTTACTACGGTAATATCTTCAGGACATAGAATCGCAAAAGAAACAAAGCTGATACAAAAGTTGTTGAGCATTCCTATATCACTACTACTAAATACATCTATGACCGTCAATGTCCAGTCGCCTTGTATTTGTTCTCCTGTAAAGGCATCTGAAAAACTACCTCCTTGTGGTTCAAAAACACCTGTAAAAGGTGGGGAAGCTGCATTAATTGGATCGCCTCCATCTTGAAAAACAGTATCTGTATAATCATTTCCGCTTCCACCATTTTCATTAGAAAGAATCAATGTAGTTCCATCTGGTGACGTTAAGTTAATATCTAAATCTCCTGTGAATCTGTGGGTAATATCCAACATGAGGTTGTCTATAGAATACTCGTTACCTATGATCCCATTCTCTGCGATGGTAATGATAGACGTTATGGTATCTCCATCATTGGAAGCATCAGGATCTATGATTTGTCCGGTAGGGCCACAAGTTGTAAAACTCTCATTAGGTAGTGAATAACGTATCGCACTAATGCCATCAAGCGGACTTGGATCATTAAAGGCATATTGATACACATTTGTTTCGCTTACAACGCCTATGGTCGCACTTTGCCCGTTATCAAAATCGGGATCGTCAAATAAAACATCTTCGTATACAAAAAGGATATCGTTTGTTGTTTCAAATAATACCACTTGAAACGTAGCTGGATCAATTTCTGTTTCGCCAGGAAAATGAGGTCGGTCGTCCCATTGGATAATCACACGTCTTGCAGGTTCTGTACCTCGTACTTCCCAATAGACTTCTCCTATTTCATCGTCAAAATCATCCCAAAAAGGAGCTATTCTTGGTGACAGCCCATCTAGTGGTAAATTGCCAGCAAATAAATCTCCTGTGGTCGTGCCAAATAAGATACCACCGTTATTTCCAATTCTAAGATCTGAAGATATTTGCCCGTCCAGATTAAATTCAAATGGGGTCACAATGTTTTCTTCCCCATCATCACTAAGACCTAGTGCTATGCCTGTGGCGCTGATATCTTCAAAAGGTGTCGAATCTGCATCATCAACCGTGAGTTGCCCGTAAGAAGCAATGCTTAGTAACAATGTAGAAACTAAAAAAGTAATTTTTTTCATAATATAAATTTAGGTAGGATAAAACTACTGAATATTTTATAACCTATGAATTATAAGGGCTCTCTATTTTTTTATAATACGCCTTACAGTACTTGCCTTAGATGATACAATACGAGCAAAATAGATGCCAGGAGGGTATTTTTCTAATGTAATAGTCGTTTCTTTCGTTGTAGTATTTTTAATAGTAATAGTGTCTAAAATACGCCCATTAATATCAGAAATGATTAATTCTGATAGTTGTACATTAATATTGTTATTATGTACAATAATTATATCGGTAGTAGGATTAGGATATAATTGTATACTATTGTTTAGAATTTCATCATCTATGCCTAAAGATCTAAGTTCAACAATAAATTCAAATATAGTTTCTTCTCCATTGGCGTCTGTTATTGTAATGATTACAGTAACCATTTCATTGATATTTATAATGGTACCAGGCTCAGGAGTCTGAGTAATTGTAATTCCTCCACAAATATTTGAAAAGTTTGAAGTATAGTCTGGTAGCGAAGTTGATGTTTCTCCTTCGGTTGCTTCTATTTCTATAAAAGCTTGGCAATCTGTTTGTATAGGATCAATAACAGTGACAGTAACTTCGCAGGTAGTCTGATCTTCTTGTGTTACTGTAATCGTATTTTCTCCAAGATCATCACACGTAAATTCAGTAGT
The DNA here is from genome assembly GCA_047623725.1 of Dokdonia sp. GTDB lineage: Bacteria > Bacteroidota > Bacteroidia > Flavobacteriales > Flavobacteriaceae > Dokdonia. The sequence goes on from JBLHOX010000016.1 coordinate 11,197, forward strand.
ACTTAATACCGCACTATTTAACCCATCTTCAACAAAGAAGATATCTAATGTAGAGAGTTCAGAGGTATCAAGCTCTAATAAAGTGACAACCTCTTCAGAGTTTAAGTTGATAGAGAATATAAAAAAGCCATCTTCACTTGATTCTGTAGAAACTAGAACTGTGTCATTACCTACATACTCTATCCTTGATGAATTATTATAGTCATCAAAAGGTATTGCTGTAATAAATGTGACAATGCCTGTTTCAACATCAATGGAGCTTATATCAATAGTGTCATTACCAAAAATAAAGCTTGAAATAATAAATCTATCATTATCAGTATCGTATGTAAGTCCGTCAATAATTGTATCCTCAGGAACTATATTGAAATCTTCTCGTTTTCCAGTATTTAAATTTATGGTTTGTAAACCAGGAGAGATTCCAAAATTAACATACATTAACCCGTTTTTGTCAAAATCAAAACTATTGACATTAAAGTCTATATCAAAATAGACAGTATTCTCATCATAATCTATAGCCACTTCATCCTCATTGAGTGTCAATTTATGAATTGTAGAAAATGAACCCCCTCCATTCTCGTCATCAAAATACTCTATTTCATGTACTGCAAAGAAATCATTGGTCAATGGATTACGGGCTGTAGCGGCTAGGTGATTAACACCAAAATATATAGCTCCAGTATCTTCTGGGTTAAAATCTGGATCTAATAAAGTAGAATTATCTTCTCTATTATATTTAAATTTATGTATAGGAGGATAGGATAATCCTAAATTATAATGTGCCTGTTGTATTAACCAATACATGAGAAGCAGTAACAGTTGCAATTCCGTTTTCATTGATGGCAATAGTGGTGTTCTCACAAGGTAAACTCTGTCCCCAAGTATATATAGAAATACTAAAGAAAAATAGAAGTGTAAAGAATCTCATAGCATGTATTTTATTTAAAAATACATAATAGAAATTAAACAATACGTATATAAAATCATACAACATGATTTTGTTTCAGGAAATTAGATATCTATATCTATTTAGAAAAAAGGAGTGTATTGTAATACTCTAAAGTCAATCGTAGTGAATTTAGGGTCTTCGCTTTTCAATTTTTTGTAGAGCGCTAGACTCCCGACAGCTCTATTTGCAGCACCAGAAGGTGCGGTAAGCGATACGGTTTGTATGGTTCGGTCTTCCCAAGTAAACGAATGAATACGAGGAACTTCATTAGATACTATTTCTAGGTTGACTTGATGTTCTTTTGCCTTTCGGCGAAAAAAATATTCGGGCCCATTCTTGCTATTTCCACCCGTGAATAATAAGGTGTTGATGTTGGGGTATTTTGTTAGGTATCCAAAGATGTTACGTAGTTGTGGGTTTTGCATACCAATATCTGACGCATCTATTTTAGTTCTTTCTGATGAAGCAACGATATCACACACGCCGATTTTTCGCGAAAGCAAAAAATGTTTACGTTGCTCAATAGCCTGATGTGTATTTTCATACACGAGTCCTAGATCAAATATTTTATCCAAAATAGGCCATAACTGCCCGTTACTGCTTCCATAACAAAAGTCTACATCTTTGTTATTTAACTCGCCTGTTGTAAATCTGGGTGGAGGTAAGGTGCCAACAATGATCTTGGTAGCGCCTTCTAAATTATAAGGTTGGTAAGGATGTGTGTGAAGAAAAACAGACATCGTTTTAGGCGATGAGTTGGTTATGCAACTTCTGGATATCTAAAAAGGTAGTTTTATACAATTGTTTGTTAGGTTTGGTCATATAATCACCTTCGGTAATCAATTCTTCCAGTAATTCTTTTGCCTCGTCCAACTTATTGGTGTCTTTATAAAATTTGGCTAGTACCAATCGTTCTTCGTAATGTGAATAGCGTTTGTCAATTTTTTTTAAGATGGCTTCGGCCTCTTCTTCTTTTCCTACTTTTGATAAAGAAAGACCATATAAAAACTGTGCTTTTGAGGTTTCAAAATCAGGCTTGTCTTTAATAATCTGTGCCGTGGTGATAACATCCTCATACGCTTCTGCTTGATAATAGGCTTCTAATAATTGTCCAGTTGCATAATAATCCTGATGATGACTTCCAGAAAGGGCTTCTTTGTAGTTTATAATTGCATTATCAAAATCACTCATCTCACTATATGCATTTGCAAGATCTACTCTACTTTGAAAGGTATCTGCAAAGGCAACTTTAGCTTCCAGATCTTTTATTTTTTTAGTGGGATTAATAACAGCCGTAATTTCTTGTTGGACAATCTCGGCATCTTTTTTAGTAAATACTTGCGTAATTAAATACACAGCAGACCCTAGCCCAGGAGCTAAGAGTATAATGAAATACCAGTATATCTTATTGCGTGTCGTATATGCATGATACAAGCAATATATCTGGAGTCCAATAATGAGGTAGTAAAGCATACCTCAAAAATACGCAAAGCAAAGGGATATGCAATTTACTTAGGGCGTTATTGGTAACGTGTTGTGCCTTTTTTAACGTGAGTTGGATATAAATTATTAGATTTTTCATTCTTTTTCTCCAGGATGCGACAGAATGTACGTTCTGAGGGAGAAGGAGCGAAGGAAGAAACTCTTTGTGGTTTTTCGCTTTAAGCGAAAAAATACGTAGGAAATCAAAGACTCATAAGCTCCTATAAATGAACTGTTTTTTAAGTAGAACGTGCTTTTTTGATGCTTCGTATGAATTTTTAAGGCAATTATTTTGTTTTAAATACTGCCTTTTTTATTTTTGTCAAACACTCAGGGTTTGGTTGTTGATTTGGAGTATTAAAAAAATCATTTGCAGCTTGCATGACACATTGATTGCTCCAATTGGTGGTTAGCGTATGTGTCCAACCTTTAAAAATTAAATGATAACTATTCGGTAAATTATCCTTCATAGAAGATGCCCATTTTACAGGAGTTTCATTATCATATGCTCCACTTATTAATAAAATGGGTTTGTCGCTTTTAATTGGTTTGTTTTCTATATCATTCACTTTTTTAACGCCCCAAATGTTGCAAACTCCTGATTCAAAAACAGCAGGAGATAATCCTTTTGTCTCTGGATACTTATTTGTTTCTATGTTAATACGCTCTTGAGAGGTAAAAGGGTATTCTTCTGCACACCATACGGACAATCGCATTCCTAATCCATACCCATTAAATGTATCGGGCTTTTTAAATAGATAAGATAATTGCTTTTTTATGGAGCTTAGATCGTTATTCAAAAGCTTTTCAATTTCAAGAGGGATATTTTCTATACGTGTAGTGGTGAAAACCGTTAGCAAATCTTCTCCTTTAAGGTAAAAGGTTTCTACGATTCCATTTGTAGGATTTTTAACCTCTACGATTAACGGGTTTTCTGTTTTCTCTTTTAAGTACTCAAAAAAGCGATTTTTCAAGTTGGGAAAAGCGGTATTACAAGCAACATCGGATTCGCAATCTGAAAGTAATGTATTGACTACGTTCAAAAGATTTGCAACACTCTCTTCATCATAATTTACTTCTAGGGGAAGCGGCGAGTCCATGACGACACTTCGTATGGGTTCTGGGTAGTCTCTTAAGAGTACTTGAGCAATTTTTGTGCTATAAGAAATAGTCAATAAATTATAGGTTTCTATGTTTAATACGTTTCGTAAATCCTCAATATCAGCTGCAATGTCATTGGTGTTATATTGATTAAGGTCAATTCCATTTTTAATCAACTCATTTTTACACGCTGACGCAGCATCTTCAAATAAACGAGCTCTTTTTGTCTCTTCAAAACCGGGTAGATTTGACAGATAGATAGCTTCTGCCCAAGCAGGGCAATTTAAACTGGGTTGCGCAAATTGAGTACCTCGTTGTTCAACTAGAATGAAATCTCTATCATCAAGATAGGCGTAGTAGTTCATATATTGTGCAGACGGCATTGTTGTTGACCCAGGACCTCCCACAGTATAAATAATGGGATCTTTTTGGGGATTGGGATTTCTGCTTTTGAAGATGTAAACGGGTAGTTTTAGTGTATTTCCTGTTGGGTTGTTTCTATTTTCAAGTACTTCTAAATATCCGAAGGTGAAGTCTTGACCTTCTGGAATTTTGTGTGTTGTTTCTGTAGATTCTTTGAAAATAGGTGTAAAAGCAGGTGTGTTTTTATTCTGATCAGAACAAGAAATAAGGATCAAAAACACACCGATGATGCTATATAATTTCATAAACTTATTTAGATTCTTTTGTTGCTGTCCATACGGCTAGAAAATCTTTATCAACGGAATGGGTTGTGCCATATAATATACCATCTTTATAATAAAAAGACGTATTGTACGTGCCAGAATTATCACCTGAAACTAAAGCGGCATAGATAATCCCTCGTTGTGTATTGATACGACCTTCGCGCATTTTTACACCATCTCTGTAAAAAGTACCTTCAAGAGTGTTTTCACCGACACTTGTTATTGTCATTTTTGCAAAGTTAGTATCAGCATTATCTTCGGGGCTTAAATCTAATTTCCAATGACCTTTTAACAGGCTAAGGTCTAGAGTAGCTGTTTCTACCGTATTCTTAGGGATTCTATTTTGGTCAGGGTTTGTGATATGAATACATACAAAGAGTACTAGTGAGCTACATAAAAAGATGATTTTCATTTGTGAGTTTTTTAAATGATTAATAATCACAAAGAAAAAGTGTTTCTGATATCTGTGCATTCACATTTGTTAAGAAATCAGATTCTTTTTTATTCGGCTTAAGCTTTGTTCTGAAACGCCTAAATAGGAGGCAATATGCTTTTGTGGTACTCTTTGAAATAGCTCAGGATTCTTTTCAACTAAGTTTTTATAGCGCTCTTTAAGATCTAATGTTTGCATATTAGATAGTTTTTCGACCGTAAATAGGTAGGCTTTTTCTGCTATTATTCTGCCTAATTTTTCTAATGGATGATGTTGACTGTAAAGTTCTAAAAGATTTTTTTTGTCAAATTCGTAGTACACAGCATCGGTTAGTGTTTCAATGTATATTTCACTTGGTTTATTTGTCAAATAGCTTTTGAAATCAGTGGCGAACCAATTGGAAAAATAAAAATGATGTGTATACTCTTTACCATCTATAATCTTATAACCACGTAAGATTCCTTTTTCAATAAACAAGCATTTGTCATTCACCTTTTGTGGATGAAATACGAGTTGGTTTTTTGGAGCCTCTTTTTTCTTTGCTGCATTTAGAAAGAGCTGATACACCTCGTCAGATACATTACTATGTGATTGGATAATCTCTTTCATTGTATATAAGATAGGGTTTGTTTTAATTGTTTGCAAAGCCTCTGTGAGGTCTACTCTGTTTTGAATGGTGTCAGAAAAAATAATTTTTCTTTCTAGGTCTTTTACTTTCTTGGTAGGATTAATAATAGGGGTAATCTCTTTTTGGATAATCTGTGTGTAATCCCATAATGAGATGACATAACTAGGTGTTAAAAATAGGCAAAGTGATGGAATATTCAAGGTAGTATATTCTGAACTTTGATAGTGTCATTGCTAGTCTTCTATAATAAGAACAAATTTCATAATTAGATATAATTACTGCAATGTCTATACTATTTGAAAATAAATAGGTTGACAAAAATTGATTTCCTCCTCTTGTATGTGTAACCGGTTATAAAAGGCGAAATCCGAAAAGCCTATAAGAGAGTAGGAATCTAGTAAAATCAACTTA
>JBLHOX010000017.1:0-16875 GCA_047623725.1 Dokdonia sp.
AGAGCAGCAATTACAAAAAGTGTATTACGCGCACTCTTAATTCTATCTTTAGCATCACTAGATTCTCGCATTTGCAAAATGCGCTCTGCATGAAATTTTGATTGTTGTTGTTCTGTTCCCCTTTGTGGATATCCACAAGAAGTACAATACACCTCAGATTGCTCCATTATTCGATCACAAGACGAACACTCTAATGGACTTATAAGAGCTTCTTCCATAGCACTATTTTTTTTGATGAAGATATTCCAAAAATAAGAGAATCAAAAACCTTTAATCAACCTAGACATATATTAGAATTCTGTGACTAGGATAGCGATATCATAAAATAGTAGTATGCTCTACAAAAAATACAAGATCGCTATGTTTCAAGAAGTAATACTGAAATTTATATGTAATAATTAAGTCTATATACTATTATAACACAATGTACTACATTCTTTAACTCATAGTATGCATTATAACTTGTTATACATAATGCGGATAAAATACAGATAAAACAAAACCCAATTTCTAAAATTAGAAATTGGGTTTATTATTAACACTTGGTTTGATTTCTAGTTTTCTACTTGTACAGCAGAGAAACAAAAAATACTATATTAAGAACCACACATTAAGCAATCGTCATCTCCTTCTGCTGCTTTTGCTTTCGATATGATTGCCTTCATCTCGTCTGGCGTCATAGGAGCTGTATTAGGCTCTGATATTGTTTGCGTTTGCCCTTGAAGGTTAGATTGCTGTATCTCATAAGATGCTGCTGGTTCTTCAAGGCTCATTTGCACTTGCATATCTGCTGCTGCTTGCGCATGTTGTATCACTTGTGGTGGCACATTGGTATTTGTAGGTGCTAACGGTGCTATTGGTTGTTGAGTAGCTGTCAACTTTTGAGCTGCTCTTGCCGCCACTTGTTGTTGTGATGGTTCTGGAGCACTCTTTTTCTCTGCTGCTAATGTAAACTTCTTAGCATCTACCGCAGATTTTGTACGCAGGTAATACATCCCTGTTTTTAATCCGCTTTGCCAAGCATAGAAATGCATAGACGTAAGCTTTGCAAAGTTTGCACCTTCCATAAACAGGTTTAATGATTGTGATTGATCTATAAAGTATCCTCTATGACGAGACATATCTATAATATCTTTCATACTCATCTCCCAAACGGTCTTATATAGTTCTTTTAACTCTTGAGGAATCACATCTATTCCTTGGATAGATCCATTTGCTCGCATAATAGCAGCTTTAAGATCTTCATTCCAAAGGTTAAGTCCTACAAGGTCTTCAAGAAGATGCTTGTTTACGACAATAAATTCTCCAGAAAGTACACGACGTGTATAAATATTAGAAGTGTATGGCTCAAAGGCTTCATTATTTCCTAAAATCTGAGATGTAGAAGCTGTAGGCATAGGCGCTACTAATAATGAGTTACGCACACCATGCTCCATTACCTCTTTACGTAATGATGCCCAATCCCAACGACCACTTAATTCTTCATCTTTAATATTCCAAAGATTGTGTTGGAACTCCCCTTGAGATATTGGAGATCCCTCAAATGTTGAATACGGACCTTCTTTAATCGCTAAGTCTTTAGAAGCTGTTACTGCTGCAAAATAAAGTGTTTCAAAAATCTCCTGATTCAGTTTTTTTGCTTTGTCACTTGTAAAAGGCAAACGCAGTTTAATAAACGTATCTGCTAGTCCTTGTACTCCTAATCCAATAGGACGGTGACGCATATTTGAGTTTTCTGCTTCTTTTACAGGATAATAATTACGATCTATAACCGTATTTAAATTCTTAGTCGCTCTTACTGTGATATTATATAATTCTTGATGATCAAAAGCACCATCTTTTATAAACATAGGAAGTGCGATAGACGCAAGATTACATACTGCAATCTCATCTGGCGAGGTATACTCAATAATCTCCGTACATAAGTTTGATGAACGTATAGTTCCCAAATTCTTCTGATTAGATTTACGGTTTGCCGCATCCTTATAGAGCATGTATGGTGTCCCTGTCTCAATTTGAGATTCCATAATTTTCTCCCAAAGCTCACGAGCTTTGATGCTTCTACGTCCTTTTCCTTCTTGTTCGTATTTTGTATATAATGCTTCAAACTCATCTCCATATACATCAAAAAGGTTTGGACATTCATTTGGACACATTAACGTCCATTGTCCATCTTCTTGTACACGTTTCATAAATAGATCAGAGATCCACATAGCATAAAATAAATCACGGGCTCTCATTTCTTCAGCACCATGGTTTTTCTTAAGATCTAAGAAATCAAAAATATCTGCATGCCAAGGTTCCATATAGATTGCAAAAGAACCTTTACGTTTTCCTCCTCCTTGATCTACATATCTTGCGGTATCATTAAACACCTTAAGCATAGGGACAACTCCATTAGATGTACCATTTGTACCTCCTATATATGCACCTTTTGCACGAACGTTATGAATAGATAATCCTATTCCTCCAGCACTTTGCGAAATCTTTGCAGTTTGTTTAAGTGTATCATAAATACCATCAATACTGTCTTCTTTCATTGTCAGTAGGAAACAAGAAGACATTTGTGGTTTAGGCGTGCCTGAGTTAAATAACGTAGGTGTTGCGTGTGTAAAATACTTTTTAGACATCAACTCATACGTTTCTCTTGCTGCTTCTAAGTCATTTAAGTGAATTCCTATAGAAACACGCATTAACATATGTTGAGGACGTTCTGCTATTTTACCATTTATCTTTAAAAGGTATGAACGCTCTAAGGTTTTGAATCCAAAATAATCGTATCCAAAGTCACGATTATAAATAATCATAGAGTCGATAGCATCTTTATTATCCATCATTACTTGATAGACTTCATCTGCAATCATTGGAGCTTTCTTCTCAGTACGTGGGTTTACATATTCATATAAGTCTGTCATCACTTCTGAGAAAGACTTTTTTGTATTTTTATGTAGGTTGGATACAGAAATACGCGCTGCAAGTTTTGCGTAATCTGGATGACTTGTGGTCATTGATGCTGCGGTCTCTGCAGCAAGGTTATCAAGTTCACTTGTAGTTACGCCATCATAAAGTCCTTCGATAACACGCATCGAAATTTTTACAGGGTCTACAAAATCACTTAATCCATAACATAATTTTTTTACTCTTGCGGTAATCTTATCAAACATGACCGGTTCCTGACGGCCATCTCTTTTTAATACATACATACACTTAAAATATTAATTATCCTCAAAAGGTCTTCCCCCTAATTGAGAAAAAGGTTTGTTAGTTTACTTCATACAGTTATTCTCAGAACTGTATAGGTTATGATTTGTTATTATAAATTTCACGATGCTAGTTATTCAAGTTATACCATTTCGCGAAAGCGGTCTTTAAAACGTATTACATATAAAGACCAAGAAAGTTTATTCTTATTTAAAAAGAAGCGTCAAAGCTAATTTTCTGACCTTCTCCATTGTCATCTTTGTCTTTTATAACACCAGCTTTTTGATATTCTCCAACTCGTTTTTCAAAGAAATTGGTTTTTCCTTGTAATGAGATCATATCCATGAAGTCAAAAGGATTTGCAGTGTTATATACTTTTTCACAGTCTAATTCTGTAAGCAAGCGATCTGTCACATACTCTAAGTATTGTGTCATTAGGACTGAATTCATACCGATAAGGCTCACTGGCAATGATTCGGTAATAAACTCACGCTCTATATCTAGTGCGTCTACAAGAATCTCTTTAATGCGTTCTTTAGGGACTTTGTTAATTAAGTGATGGTTATGTAAGTGTACTGCAAAATCACAGTGTACTCCTTCATCACGTGATATTAACTCATTAGAGAATGTAAGACCAGGCATAAGACCTCTTTTCTTTAACCAGTAAATAGAACAGAATGCTCCTGAAAAGAAAATTCCTTCTACAGCTGCAAAAGCAATAAGACGCTCTGCAAAGCTTGGACTGTCTATCCATTTTAGCGCCCAGTCTGCTTTTTTCTTAATTGCAGGAAAGTTATCTAAAGCATTAAAAAGTTTGTCTTTTTCTACTTCATCCTTTACGTAGGTGTCGATGAGTAGGGAATAGGTTTCTGAATGGATATTCTCCATCATAATTTGGAATCCATAAAAGAATTTTGCCTCAGAGTATTGCACTTCATTTACAAAGTTTTCAGCAAGGTTTTCATTTACGATTCCGTCAGATGCGGCAAAAAAGGCTAGGATATGTTTGATGAAATATTGTTCATCAGCAGTAAGTTTTGTAGACCAATCGGTAAGATCTTGATGTAAGTCAATTTCTTCTGCAGTCCAAAAACTTGCTTCAGACTTCTTATACCATTCCCATATATCATGGTGTTGGATAGGAAATATCACAAATCTATCTTTATTTTCTGCTAAAATTGGCTCTACTACACTCATTGTCCTCTATAATTTAATTGGTTTCTTTTTCATTCCACTAGGGACTAACAAATATCCATAAAAAAGAGAAGTAGCTTCACATTTTAATGTGATGGTTATCCACAAAGTTTTCAACATTAATAAAAAAAAAAAATTCTTATCTTTTTGTTAAACAAAAAGACTAACTACTTAATATTAAGTAAGTTATATATGTATTTTTTTAATGCAAAAACAAGTCATTTTAAAGGTCAAAAACAGCCTCGTCAAGGGATTTTACACTTGATCCCATTCATTTTTGATAACGTTTTGATAACATTGAGAATTAAAATTATGCAGAGTCATAAAAAAAGATTAAGTGCTTTTATTTTATAAGTGCACCTCTTTTTTTACGCAAAATAGGGCTGCCTAATCATTTAGATTTTATAAGTAATAAAAAAATAAAAAAGAGATATCAATTTTTAAAAAAAACACTTTTCTAAAGTCCATTTTTATCAATTTGAATAAAAACAGAAAGTAGTATTTGAACAGCATTTTTATAAAATGCTGGGGTTATATTTTCAAAATCATCTGAAGGGTTATGATATCCTGCATGATCTTCGTTTCCAAAATATAGAAAAGGAATCTTCGCTTTGTAAAATGCTCCATGATCTGAAGCTGCCGTCCAATCTTCTTGATCATCGTTACCGTCATGCCCAATCAGCAGTTTGGAAGAAGTGGGATTCTCAAAATCATCTATAATCGCTTTTAGCGCTTTATTATGAGGCGTTCCTACCACATATAATTCATCTTTTGCACTGCGACTTATCATATCCATATTAAGATTAACCAAGATCGAAGCGTTTTTCATTTTATCTACAAAATAATAAGCGCCTTTCAACCCTAACTCTTCTCCATCAAAGGCTGCCAGAACAACTGTATGTTTGGATGGGTTTTTAGTAAGATATTCTGCAAAGGCAAATAGTGCCGCTATTCCAGAGGCATCATCATCGGTACCATTATAAATAGTTCCTTCTTGGACTCCTAAATGATCGTAATGCGCACTCACCACAATATACGTATCAGGAAACTCCGTTCCTTTCACTTGTGCAAGTACATTAGCTGCATCAAATTCTTTTTCTCTGGATTCAAATTTAAAAGCGTGTTCGTATGTATTTCCAAAAGAAGCTACGCCGAGTTCCTTAAAAGTCTCTATAATATATGCTCTCGCAAGCAAGCTTCCTTTTTCTCCTGTTCGTCTTCCTTCAAAAGTATCTGACGAAAGTGTTTTAAGACGTTCTAAAAGCTGTGTTTCATCAAAGGATTGTGCGTATCCTATACACCCCATACACATCAGTAAGACAAGAAAAGAAATCGTATTTTTCATTTATTTCACGTGTTTAATTATTAACAACTAAGGTAATACCAAATATAACTTAAAATAAGCCTATCAATTTGTTTCTATCGCATCCATACATTAATAGAAAATAAAACCGTAGCTAAAACTATGCTTTGATTTTCTATTTCATCTGGTCACGATATAATTCAAATTTTTAAGGCCTCCTTTAAATTATATTTGGTGTAGGAACTAAAAAACCCAAATCTCGTATTGAAATTTGGGTTTTCTTTTTTGTATGCTTTCGCGAAAGCGTACAACGTATTATATAATAAGGATTCTAAATTATCCTTTCATTGTCGCTCCTAAATACTCACGATTCATACGTGCTATATTTTCTAGAGAGATTCCTTTTGGACATTCTACTTCACAAGCTCCAGTATTGGTACAGTTACCAAATCCTTCTTCATCCATTTGCTTCACCATATTCATCACACGGTCTGTCGCTTCTACTTTTCCTTGAGGCAATAATGCAAACTGACTCACTTTTGCGCTTACAAAAAGCATAGCACTTGAGTTTTTACAACTTGCTACACACGCTCCACATCCTATACACGTAGCGGCATCAAATGCATTATCTGCATCGGCTTTTTCAATAGGAATTGAATTTGCATCTTGCGTATTTCCTGACGTATTTACAGAAATGAATCCTCCAGCATGTTGGATACGGTCAAAGGCAGAACGATCTACCATCAAATCTTTTATAACCGGAAATCCTCCTGCACGGAATGGCTCTATGGTAATCGTTTCACCATCTTTAAACTTACGCATATGGAGCTGACAAGTAGTTACCAAACGGTCTGGCCCGTGTGCTTCTCCATTGATAAACATAGAACAAGAACCGCAAATTCCTTCACGACAATCGTGATCAAAAACTACAGGCTCATCGCCTTTATTGATCAACTCATTGTTGAGCACATCCATCATTTCTAAGAAAGACATATCTCCATCGATTCCATCAATAGGGTATGTCACCATTTGTCCTTTAGCTTGAGCGTTCTTTTGACGCCAAATTTTGAGTGTTAACTTCATAACTATTTTGTTATATAATTTGTGTCAAGACATTCTGCTTGACCTCAACATCATTATTAGTTAAACGAACTAAGTTCTTATACTCAGTTGTTTTTTTAGCAATATCAGGACGAGAAAACTTAGTTACAACCATTCTCGCTTTAATTCTTTTACCATCAAAACATCTTAATGTTTCTCTAATAGTTGATTCTAATTGCTTGTACCCTTTACTTACATCAGACCCCTTAAGTTCTACAAAATAGACTTCATCATCTATTATCAAACCATAATCGCACTTTGTATCATTCTGCCTATCTTCATAAACACAATTCTCAAAATCAATTTTAATATAAGAATTTCTGTTTATATTTTTGATTGAAAACTTACTTTTACCGCCTTTTGGATCAACCAAATTATCTAATGGTTTATCAAAAATTTCTGAACATTCTTCAATTTTATCACAAATCATTAAGTAACATCTTTTTCAATCTTCAATTCTATATCCAATAAAGAATCAAACTCATCATTAATTATATTTGACACACCGTCTAGGTATTCTTTCTCAATTAAAGATTCTTCTCTATTCATTAGACATTCAGCCTTTCCATCTTTTAAAGCATAAACATCAATTTCATTTTGATTAATCCAGTATTTTTCATCTATAATATTCGAAACTTCTTTCTTAAACTTTCCATCTAATGCATTACCCAAACGTTCTGCATACATAAGATTTTCTAATGATGTGAGATTATATGGACTATGAGTTGTTATTAATAATCTATGGTCGTAATTAATAACCATTTCCACAAAAAACTCCATTAATAATTTTTGTGTTTCAGGAAATAGATTTTGTTCTGGTTCTTCAATTATAAAAGTCCTTGATCTATTTTCAATTGTACTGTAATACTTTAACCCTAAAATAATAGGTAACGCAGACTTGTACCCACTTGCTCCTTGACTTAGTTTATAATTTCTCTTATCACCTTGTTCTCTAAAAAGGGCATTCCCATCTTCGTATTTATAAACTAAACTAAGTGGTTTTATTTCAATTTCTTCTTTAAATTTTGAAGCTATATTATTTAGTGACGCGAGTTGCTCATATAACTTATCATCTATATTTTCAAGTCCTCTTTTACCTAATGAAAATATAGATTGCAGACCTCTTTCTGTTGGAAAGTAAAAAGGATTATCCATCAAACTTTTAACATCTGTAGTCAAAAAAGAGTGTGGTATAAACCAATCTTTAGATATTCCAAATTTTGTTTTAAGCTTAGGCTTTAATTTCTCATAAGATTCATATAAATTTTTAAATTCATCTGAAAGTGCCGTTATAGTAGGTTTAAAAAGGGGTATTCCTACGGGTATTTTGATAGGTTCTTCGTTTGGATTTGAAATATCCCAATCATTATTTTCAAAAGTCTTAATTTCAACACTATAATCTGTGTTTTTATAAAAAATATAGCTACCTGATTTTTCGAAACCAATCAACCCCCAATCAGTTAAAGCAGTGTTTGAAAAACTACTCTTATAATCCATAACTAAATCTGAATCATCTACTATATAAGAAAAATACCTGCAAATTGCTAATACCTTAGCAATTGTACTCTTCCCACTTGCTTGTTCACCTATAAGAATAGTCATTTTACCTAGATCTAAATCAATAGATTTGATAGGTCCAAAATTCTTTATAATAAGGCGTTCTTTTTCCAAAATATTTACTTATAACTTCTTTGTTTTACTTCTATATTCTCATAATTGAGTTCTTCTTTATGCAATACAGCATCTTTAGGAGCTCCTTTATATTCCCATGCAGAAACAAACGTAAAGTTTTTGTCGTCACGTAATGCTTCTCCTTTTTGTGGTCCGTCTAGCTCAACAGACTCTTCACGGAAGTGTCCTCCACAAGATTCATTTCGCGTAAGCGCATCTTTAGCAAAAAGCTCTCCTAGTTCAAGAAAATCTGCAACACGAAGTGCTTTAGCTAACTCTTCATTAAACTCATGCTCTGTTCCTGGCACACGTACTTCTTTGTAGAACTCATCACGTAAGGCAGCAATTTCATCAATCGCGCTCTGAAGATCTGTAGCGTTACGAGACATTCCGCATTTTTCCCACATGATTTTTCCTAATTTCTTATGGAAATAATCTACTGCTTTTGTACCGTTGTTATTTACTAAAGCATCTACTTGTGATCGCACATTCTTCTCTGCTTCTTCAAATTCTTTTGTATCGGTAGAGATAGGTCCTGTACGGATATCGTGAGACAGATAATCTCCAATAGTATATGGCAACACAAAGTATCCATCTGCTAACCCCTGCATTAATGCAGATGCTCCTAAACGGTTTGCTCCGTGATCTGAGAAGTTTGCTTCTCCAATAGCATATAATCCTTCTACAGATGTTTGTAAGTTATAATCTACCCAAAGTCCTCCCATTGTATAATGAACGGCAGGATAAATCATCATAGGCGTATTATAAGGGTCTTGATCTACAATTTTATTGTACATCTGGAATAAGTTTCCATATTTATTTTTAATGATTTCCTGACCTAATTTTTTAACTAGGGTCGCATCGTTTGCATCTTGATGCGTCACATACGCTTGCTCTTTACCGTAACGATCAATGGCACTTGCAAAATCAAGGTATACCGCTTCTCCTGTTTTATTCACACCAAACCCTGCGTCACAACGCTCTTTTGCAGCTCTTGATGCTACATCACGCGGCACTAAGTTTCCAAAGGCTGGATAACGGCGCTCTAAATAGTAATCTCTATGTTCTTCAGCAATTTCTGTAGGTTTTAAATTCCCTGTTCTAATGGCTTCTGCATCTTCTTTTCTAGCAGGCACCCAAATACGCCCATCATTACGAAGAGACTCAGACATCAATGTTAATTTAGACTGATGGTCTCCAGATACTGGAATACACGTAGGGTGAATTTGTGTGTAGCAAGGGTTTGCAAAATAAGCTCCACGTTTATGTGCTTTCCAAGCAGCAGTTACGTTAGATCCCATGGCATTTGTAGAAAGATAAAATACATTTCCGTATCCACCTGTTCCTAAAACCACAGCATGTGCCGAGTGACGTTCAATCTCACCAGTCACTAAGTTACGTGTGATAATTCCTCTTGCTTTACCATCTACTTTTACAATGTCTAGCATCTCGTGACGGTTGTACATTTTAATCTTACCACGTCCTATCTGACGGTTCATCGCAGAATAGGCTCCTAATAATAATTGTTGTCCTGTCTGTCCTTTTGCATAAAACGTACGACTTACTAATACCCCTCCAAAAGAACGGTTATCAAGTAGTCCTCCATAATCACGTGCAAAGGGAACTCCTTGTGCTACACATTGATCTATAATATTTGCAGATACCTCAGCAAGGCGATATACATTAGACTCACGGCTACGGTAATCTCCTCCTTTTACAGTATCATAAAAAAGACGGTAGGTAGAATCTCCATCTCCTTGATAGTTTTTTGCTGCATTGATTCCTCCTTGTGCTGCAATAGAGTGTGCACGACGTGGCGAATCTTGAAAACAAAACGCTTTTACATTATATCCTAGTTCTGCTAGCGTTGCCGCCGCAGATCCTCCTGCAAGTCCTGTCCCTACGACAATAATATCAATAAGACGCTTATTGGCTGGATTTACAAGATTAATATCATTTTTATATTGTGTCCACTTATCAGCTAGTGGTCCTTGAGGTATTTTTGAATCTAATGCCATAGCTTTATGTGTTTAGTGAGCGAGTTGATTTAAGTGATGATACAGTGCAATAAAAATAAATCCTAGTGGAATTATAATTGCCCACCCCTTAGTGACCACTTTAAGTGCTTTAGAATACTTATTATTAAATCCTATAGATTGAAGAGACGATTGGAAGCCGTGTAATAAGTGTAACATTAATAATACAAATGAAACCACATAGAGTCCTACTCTCCAAGGTTGCTCAAACTTGTGTACTGTTTCTGGATGATACTTATAACCTAAAGCAGGATTATTAGGATCTAAAAGTCCCGACATATCTCCGTCTATATACTTGTGTGTAAGTTCTGGAATAAAGAAATCATAAAAGTGTAATCCTAAAAAGGCTAATATCACAAGTCCCGTGATGATCATATTACGAGACATCCAATTTGCATTTGCACTCCCTTTATAACTCACATACTTTATAGGACGTGCATTTCTGTTTTGAAGTTCTAATTTGATTCCCATAATAAAATGGAAAAAGACTCCAAAAACCAATACGGGTTGTAATCCAAATTGCACTAATCCATTGGTTCCCATAAAATGAGACCAGGTATTAAATGTCTCTGGAGAAAGCACCGAAGCAAGGTTGATGACAAAATGTTGTGTAAGAAAAACAACGAGGAAAAGGCCTGAAAGCGCCATAGCTACTTTTCTACCTATCGAAGATTTTAATAATCCGCTCATTAAAAAGTTGATTTAAATGATTCACACAAATGTACGGCGCAAACGTTATTTTAACAACTTTAAAAGGCAGGGATTCACCATATTTAGAATGATTATAAGAAGCATTGTTACTCTGTTTGACATATTCCCAAAAAGGTTGCAGAACAAAAAGAGTATGATTAAACATTTTCAATATGTATGAACGTTTTTTATTGAAAATTAAGGTTGAGTACGCTTTCGCGAAAGCGGCAAAAAGCCCTATTACAATAACTGCTACATTACATTACCTCGTTTAGCCTATCTAGCACACCTCCAATTTTAGAGTAAAGCCTAATACTTTTCTATTATTTTAATAGAACTTTTAAAATCACCTACATTCATGTTATTTATAGATTTTACTGAGACAAACTAGTACCATTTTCATCACGTAACATTAGTTTTCTTAGTATTAACCAATACCTCCAAGATGGAGTGGCTCCACGTTCAGACAAACCTGCATAGGTCAATAAATCCATACTTGTTTTATGCGCTATTACGACATTACGTTTGGGAATTACTGTAATAAATTGCCCCGCATACCCACTTGCTGTATAAGCTCCTTCAAAATCTGGGTTATCATACATTTTCTCAAAAAGCCACCACATATGGCCATAAGAAAACTGAACAGGACTGGATGCATCGATCTGATCTCTTTTATTAACGACTTCGGTTGGCGTAATGGTTGATGTTATTTTTTTAATCCATTCTTTTGAGATCAATTGTTTGCCTTCCCATTGACCTTCTTGAAGCATAAGCTGTCCAATTTTGGCCATATCTCTTGTAGAAACATGTATATGATAAGCAGAATACTGAGACTTATCCTCGTTGACCGTTCTTTTTTGGTTTTTTATATTCCAATCCTGAAACCCCAACGGAATTGCAAGTTGCTCTTCTATTTCTTGATATACCGACTTTCCTGATTTTTTTTCCAGAATATATCCAGCTACATTAAAATCCCAGTTATTATACACAAAATATTCTCCAGGTCTAACACTCCCTCTTTCTTTTATATTGTCCACATCATAACCTCCATTTGCAGGGATATGAAAAACACCAGATCTAGAACTAATAATATCACGTACTGTAGCTTGTTTTTCTATAGGCAATAATCCATCCTTTTCGTCTATCCCTATGTCTCCTATTGTCTGTTGTAAGTCTATCGTCCCGTTATCTACGTATTTTCCATAGAGCATCGCAAGTATGCTTTTCCTGCAAGATGCTATATAACTTACTTGAGAGAGGTCTCCATATTCATACACTACGCTACCATTCTCTATCACTAACATACTAGATGTCGCCGATTCGTCTTTTAAGTAGGTTGTTATTTCGTCTAATTTTTCATTGGTAAAACTTGAGTTCTCAAGGCCTTCGTGCTTTTTAAATTCTGAGCCTGTATAAGTAGGGCTACTATAGAACCAGTTTTGAATAGATAAAGAAAATATGCCCCAGGTGATTAAGAGCAAGGCTGCAATAGATAATAAAATTTTTTTGTGCTTCATTTTGATTGGTTTTTGATTGATTGAAGCAACAAACAACGTCTATTTTTACAGGCGATACTTCTCAAAACGTGTTTTGAGAGTAAAAAACGCATCCATATACATGACTATCTATATTGTTTTGAGAAAAGACGTTAGTTACTTGTGGCACTTCTTATTATAATGGGTACGATTTCGTACTTCGACAGAGCTTAGTATAAACTTCTTCGTCACTTTATTTCTAGAGAACGCACTCAGAAAACACATCTTTTTGAAAAAATTACACTACCAAGTTATCATATCCTTCAAAGCCTTATGTTCATACCAACCACCTGCAAGCATAACACCTTCTGGGTTTCTTAAAATAGTCATATCCTTTAATGGATTTGACGAAAGCAATAGAAGATTTGCTCGATATCCTTCTTTCACTTGACCAAATTTTGCTTGTTTATCAATATGAGTAGAGACATACACTCCTGCATTATACGTCCCCATTTTTAGTGTTTCATAAGGGGTCATTCCTAAAGAAAGCATGAGGTCTATCTCGTTATGCAAAGAAATACCAGGAGGCACTGCAGGCATAGGAGTATCTGTCCCTAATAATAATTGGACTCCAGAACGATACATACTTGTCACAAGGGGTTTATGAAACGTATTTGCTCTTTGAAAATAATCTCTAGAACCTATGTCACGACTACCATACCAATCCTGTCTATAAACCTTTTGAATGTACGGATGTAATCCTTTGGTTTCTGGAAGTTCCATTACAGCATCAATAACCGTTGGGTCTCCCCAAGATTGGGACAGTGTATTAAAAGCAGTCATGGTAGGTGCAAGCCACATTTCCATTTCACCAGCTTGCTTGGCATAGGGGGCAATCTCTTCTGTATTGAGTTCTGAAAATTGTGTGTAAATCATTTCTTCGGCATGCGCAAGAGATAACTGCTTTACATCTATGGCATCTTGAAAGGTTAGATTACGTGGGATATGTCCCATAACATGCATTCCCTCTTGTCTTGAAAAGCTCATAAGATGCTGATAGACTTCTAAAGTCATGTCTCCATGAATTTTTATCATATCATACCCTGCTCTTTTTTGACTCAGAACTTCTTTTTCCATTCCCTTTTTAGTCACCTTATCAAGTCGTTTACTATTTGTCCCTATAAATGGTCCTGACGTATAAATATCTGGTCCCAAAAGCTGTCGGTTTTTTACATCTTCTCGCAATGCTAAGGTCTTTTTATTTCCTTTTAAATTAAACACCGTAGTGACTCCATTAGAAACAAAATAAGTAATCCATTCTTTTACCTTAGATCTATGAAGATGCACATGGGTATCTACTAATCCAGGTGTCAAATATTTTTGATAGTCTCCATCAATTGTCAGTGCATTTTTGGGTATTTGCACTGTAGAAGAAGGTCCTATTTCTGCAATGACGTCATCCTTTACAATCACTGTCTGATCCATCAAAGGAATAGAATCATGCATCGTGAGTACGTTTACGTGTATAAATGCAGTGACTTCATGAGGTGTTAATGGTTTTTTACCTTGGGCACAAGAAGTACATGTGATGCAGAAAATAAAAAGTGAGAATGTTTTAAAGAGGTACTTCATAATAGTTTTTGTTATTTGATTTGATGATGGTATCAAAAAAATGAATGCGATCATTTTCTGTGATACACTGCAAACAAAGGACTTTTATATTACTGATACTTCTCAAAACACGTTTTGAGAGCTAAAAAACAAGTTATACCAGTTATAATTTAAAATCGTATAAAAATAATTTGAATTTTAGTGTGCCTAGATAAAGTAGAAAATCAAAGCATAGCTTAGCTACGGTTTTATTTTATCCTGAAATATTAGGTGCTCTAAAAACTAATTATGTATGCTATTTTAAGTTTTAAGTGGTGTTATTTAGACTGCTGTCTATATTCTTTTGGGGAGAGGCCCGTATTTTTTTTAAAGATTCGGTAAAACGTAGCTTCTGAGTTAAAACCACATTCCAACGCAATACCTAGAATAGACATATACGCCATATCTTCACTATGAAGTTTTTCCTTTACTTCTTCTACGCGGTATTCATTAATTAAATCCCTGAATTTTTTATGAAAATTAGCATTGATCACCTGAGACACTTCTTGTTGTGACAGGGTAAGCTTTCGCGAAAGCTCTTGAATATTTAATGTAGGATTTAAAAACACCTTATCTTCTTCTAATGCATGTCTAATAGCGTGCTCTATTTCCATACTTTTTTGAGTAGGTAAAGTTGTTTTTATTGCTTGTTTTTTTTCTTGAAATGACACCACAGAAATATCCTCTTGAACGCCTAATTCATAATTAGGCTGCTGATATCCTACAACGCCTAAATAATATACAGAAAAGGACGCAAACAGTGAAAAAGTAGACCAATGAAGACTTGTACTTTCCTTAAGTCCAAAAAGAAGATCTGCACCATAATTAAAAAATAAGAAAGCGCCAATAATGAAAGATAAAGACATTAAACGTCTAAGCCATTTAAAATCTGGGAACGTACTGTCTGATGTGACATTATTCAACCATTCTTTATATATTTTTAATTTCCTTAAAGACAAATAAAGATACACCGCAATAGAGATAAGTGCAGCGTAATTTTCTACATCTTTAGCGAAGTTAAAATACAGGCTATGTGCAATACGATCTTTTTCTGCAAAATCAGAAGTCCCTATCAATGAAAAGTAGATGAAACATAAATAAGCTTGTAATAGTATAAATGGGATAAAATGTAGGGTATGCTTTCGCGAAAAGCGAAACGTAGCATCTACCAGAGAGATAAAGTAAAAATAAAGTAGTGGAGCAATCACCACATCTGCTCCATTAGGAAAATACCTAAAAAAAGCCGTGTCCCAAAGGTCTAATGTAATCAAAAGTGTTTTTGTATTTACCCAACAAAATGCGAGTAATGCTGTTGCCAAAAAAGGGTTACTACGTCTATTATTTTTTGAACGAAACAATAATACACTCATCACAACACCTTGCGTAATACCGATCAACATAAGGAGGTCAAAAAGCGAAAACTGAGGTTGTCCTGTAATTTGCATTAATGTGGCAGCGTGTATGTACTAATAGACAACAAACATCTCTTTATGTTACATTATATAATACTATTCAATGAATCAATGATGCTACAGTTCTCCTCTACCACTTCAAATTCTAAGGTGACATGTTCTATATGGAGTTCTTCTAAGTCTTGTCGTATTTTCTTTTTGAGAGGTTCCAGCTCCTTAAGAGAACCTTTATGATGTACAACAACATGAGCGGTCATAATGTTATATTCTCCATCCATAGACCAGACATGAATATCATGAATTTCTTTTATTTCTGGATAGGATATGAGCCTATGTTCTACTTCTTTTACATCTGTATCATCCGGTACGCCTTGCATGACAATCTGGATAGCTTCTTTCAAATTTTTATAGACATTGACCAAAATAAAAAGCGCAATCCCTAAGGATAGAATAGGGTCAATAATAGGGATATCAAAAAAGTGCATAATAATAGATCCTATCAAGACAGCTACCCAACCTAAAACATCCTCTAGCAAGTGTAAGGAAACAACACGTTCATTTACACTCGTTCCTTTTTTTAAACGCAATACTGCAGCACCATTAAAGACAACACCAAGTACTGCTAGAATCATCATACCTTGTGTTTCTGGTTGCTGTGGATGTATCAATCTAGGAATAGCTTCTATAAAAATAAAGATGCTCCCCACCACCAAGACAATAGAGTTGATAATGGCTCCAAGTAAAGAGAAACGACCATATCCATAACTAAAAGATGGACTCCTTTTTCTCTTTGAATAATTTTGAAAATACCATGCAAGCCCTAATGACAGGCTATCGCCTAGATCATGTACTGCATCTGATAGGATTGCAATACTATTAGTCATCACGCCGCCTATAATCTCAATAATAGTAAAGAGCAGATTGATAAAAAAAGCTACTTTAATATTACTAGTATCGTGTGTATGGCCATGTTTATGGTTATGATGCTTTGCCATACTGTAAAATACAAAAAAAGCAGCTAAGAATTCTTAACTGCTTTTGATTACGGGGAGTGAAATCTTCTACAAAGTTTTATCGATACAATCTCAATCTTTAATATCAAACAATTCGGCTATTTCTTCATAACTCATATTTTGATACTC
>JBLHOX010000018.1:0-16704 GCA_047623725.1 Dokdonia sp.
AACGATGATCACTGGTGATGGTTTGTGTTAATTTTGCTTTGCACTTAAACACCCGTTGTCTTGCAACGGTCTCTGAATTATAGCCCATTTCTTTGACCATACGCTCATACGAAACCTTCGCAAAAAATAGCTTGAGTATTTTTTTACAATTTTCTGATATGGCTTCTAGTTTTTCTGTGAACAATTCCCAACGTTCTTGCTCAAAGGTCGCTAGTGCCATATCTCGTTCTTCATGATGAAGTTCCATAATGGCATCTTCTGTTACCCTTGTTTTATTTTTATTTAATTCTCTACGCCATAAATTTTTACAAGCTGTAAATAAATAAGCATCAAAACTACTCCTAATTTCAAAAGGTTCTCTACGGTAACGAACTGCAATTTGCAGTAATGCTTTTTGAAAAATATCTTCGGCATCTACCTGTTGCCCTCTGTTCTGCATGACAAATTTCTTCACTTTAGGAAAGATTTTTGCATACATAACGCCTATCACTTTAGCGTCATTTTCAAGTAAAGCATTGAGAGCCTCTGTATTATCAAGCATTCATTAAAATGATTAGGTAAACAAAAATAAACTTTTATATTTATGGGTAACAAATAATAGGATTATGTAACACTATTGTATAAAATAAATATTAACCCTAAACTCATTTTTATGAAAAATACCATTTTAAAATTCACATTTCTATTATTTGCTTTTATTTTAACAATTGGTTGTAGTGTAGAGAAAGAAGATGCACTAGAGCAAGAACTCATCACTGCAAACTTATTTGGGGTTCCAACGATAGAAACCCCTACTTGCGCAGATAATAATCTAGATATAGTTGGATATTGTATATCCTATATTAATGTGGAATATAAAGACGGTGTGACTAATAAAGTAAAACATCGGATAAGAGCTCCTTACTGTGATAATTTGGTTTCTGTAGAATCATGTAGCTCCAATCCTAATGTTGAAATTTGGACCGTAAGAGAAGGTTGTATAGAACAACCGAGTGTAGTACCGCCTGTAGATCCTGATTTAGAAAGCACTACATACCCATCTATTGGTGTGTGCCAATAGATATTCTTAATGATTAAATTTATTTTATTGCAAGTATATGCTCATTTGAAAAATATTTAATTTTCAAAAAATAAAATGTAACATTAGTATCAACTTTACTTCTTTGGCTTTGTGTGTTATTTTATATAAACAATATGCAAAGCCAAAATTATTTTGAAGCGTACAATTCTTTACTAGTTTGCCAAAAATGTAAATATGATTTAAAAACAAGAGTAGATCATGTACTTACTTTATGTGAAATTTCTAAAAAAATTTATATTCATGGGTAACAAACAATAGGATTATGAAACACTATTATATAAACAAATATGAACCCTAAACTCATTTTTATGAAAAACATCATTTTAAAAATCGCTTTTCTATTATTTACTTTTATTTTAACAATTGGCTGTAGCGTAGAGCAGGAAGATGCACCAGAACAAGAACTGATCACTGCAAAAATATTTGGGGATCAAACTGTAATTTGTATAGACCCCAGTTTAAACACAGAGGGATATTGTATAGAATATATTTTTGTCGAATATGAGCCTAGAGTGTCAATAGAAGAAAAACAACTAATAAGGGATCCTTATTGTGGAGATATGATTGCTATAAAGCCTTGTTACAATAACCCAAATATTGAAATTTGGACAGTTAGAGGAAATCCCGATTGTGCTAAAGAACCTGTTTTATTACCCCCTACAGATCCTGATTTAAGACAATCTACAGTTTCTTCTAGTTCTTATCAATTTTTTAGACAATGTGAAAATCTATAATATTGGTCAGATTGGAGAAACTCCTAATTCTAATGATTAAAAAACCTATATTTATCTGCAATAAATAGTATATGTTTTTCTTTAAAAACTCTTAATCTTCAAAAATAGAATTTGAAATTATTACAGATTATATGTGTTTGGCTTTGCGTGTTGTTTTATATAAACAATGTGCAAAGCCAAACTTATTTTGATACCTATAATTCTTTATTAAAGAATCAAGGAAAGAAGTCTAAGTATGCCTTAAAACCAAAAGCAGATAGTCTACTTATACTATCTGAAAATTCTAAGAACTTCGAAGATTATAGCAATATAGCTTCTGATTTTTCTATAAGAATTTTCCGTCCTCACCTCAAAGAGGCTATTAACTATAGTAAACTTGCATTAGAAAAATATCCTGATTCAAGAAAAGAAGATTCTATATATGCGATTTATCGTTTTCGACTAGGGTTTTTCTATAGTTTAGAGAAAGAATACGAAAAGAGTAACGATCAATATTTAGCCATTATTGAAGCAGGGGAAAATCCAAAAAAAACAGCTTCTTCATATTGTCAATTAGGATTATACTACAACTCAAAAGGTGATTATTATAAAGCAGAAGACTACTATAAAAAAGGGATTTTTCTTCTAGAAAAACAGAAAGATTATTCAGAGTTAATCAATCAATATATAAATCTATCTAGAGTATACTATGATCAAGGCGCTAAAGCTAGTAACAAAAGAAAAAATATGCTAGATCGCACTATTGCGCTCGAGTCAAAGGAAGGTGTAGTAATAAAACCATCAAAAAAATTTGCTATTTATAATGGGTATGCTACCTTATATACTCAAAAAGGAACTTTTGACTTTAACAAAGCTAGAGACTATCACTTTAAAAATTTAGAGCTTCTCAAAAAAGGAAATGATACTAATCAAAATTGTACTATATATACTAATCTAGGAGACCTTTATAACATTGCAAAAAAAGATAGTGCCTATTATTATATCCAAAAAACCTTACAAAATTGCCCTCAAAATGCTGATTATGCACATCATTACCTTAGTCAATATTATAGATATCGAAAGGATCCGAACAATGCTTTAAAGCACATCCAGAAATCACTCACCATAAGTACAGGCATAAAAAATACTGAAACAACTATAGTTTCATATACAGATTTAGAGAAAATTAAAAACAAGAAATATCTCTTTACCGCTTTTGCAGAAAAGGCACAGGTATTTAAACAACTTTATGTACTAAAAAAAGATTATAATTATTTGTCATTAGCCCTTGATAATGTATTAATAGCAGATACATTAATAGATATTATACAAGAAGATAGTAATGAAGAAAAATCGCAATTACATTGGAGGGAAAAAGCATCTTCCTTATACACACTTGGTGTTGAGTTATGCAAATTACTGAACAAACCGAATACCGCTTTCTATTTTATAGAAAAGAACAAAGCATTAATACTTACCTCTGGAATTTCTACAAAAGTTAAAAACAAGCAACTCCCAGATTCTATTCAAAAGCAAGAACAAGAATTAAAGAAAACTATTTTAGCATTAGAAACTACGATTACGCAAACAGAAGATGTAACAACACAAAAAGAGAAACAAGAGACGCTCTTTCATTTAAAAATACAATACCAACTTCTAACCGATTCTATCACAACTGACTTTCCTTGGTATTCAAAAAGCACATTAAAAGATCACCTAACAACCATAGACGAAGTACGATCGAATCTGAATAATACCAAAGCTATTATTTCATATATATGGGGGAAAGATAAAAATAACAATAAAGAATCTGTGTATGGAATGTACATCGACACTGACATCACTGAAATTTTTGAAATAGAAAATCCTGATATACTGAGAGAAAACATTTCTCAGTATAGATTTGCAATATCAAAACCGTTTGAAACTACATCTGGACAACATAAATATCAAATGGCAGCACAATCATTATTTGATATTTTAATCCCCTCCAAAACAATAAAAACGGCTATTAAAGGCAAAGAATTACTCATTATCCCAGATGGAGAATTACATTATATTCCTTTTGAATCACTCCTCCTTTCTAAAGACCCAACAGATTATTTTATTAAATCTAATCAAATAAATTATTCCTATTCCCTATCATTTTCAAAACAAAACGAAACCGTTCAAAGAAGATATGATACCGAATTTACCGGATTTGCCCCTATAAAATTTTCATATGATGATCTATACTCCTTACCTAAAAGCAATATAGAAATCAGTGCTATAAAAAAGAATATAAAAGGAATGACATTTCTAGAAGAGGTGGCCACAAAAAATAATTTTCTAACTAAATCAAACACGAGTAATATTATACACTTGGCAACGCATGCCGATGCATCTTCAAATCCTTGGATCGCTTTTCGAGATACTAAATTACAAGCTCATGAGCTATACTCATATCAAAATAATGCAGAACTTGTGGTACTTAGTGCTTGTAATACAAGTGTAGGAGATATTGCTTATGGCGAAGGCGTGATGAGTTTAGCAAGAGGTTTTTTCTATTCGGGAGCAAATACGGTTGTATCCAGTTTATGGGAAACCAATGACAAGGTCACTGCCGAAATTATGGAATCATTTTATTCACATATCAAAGAAGGGGCTTCTAAATCTGATGCATTACATCAAGCAAAACTTGATTATATTAATACGAGTAATTTATCGCAACAATCTCCATATTATTGGGCTCCATTTATTTTAATAGGGGAAGCAGACGCTTCATTATATCCTTCAAATTCAAAAATTATCTACACACTTATTTTCATAAGTATCATACTAATCATTTGCATTTTATACATAAAAAGGAAAAAAATATTTTTCTTGGGTAACAAATAACAAACTTCAGGAACAACAAGGAGAAACACTTAAAAAGTCTCCTTGAATAATTCTATTACACCTCAGTCACAGTTACTATCAAGAATCAATAAAAGTATTATTGATCAGAAAGAACGTGCGTTTCAGAGACAAAATCACCCATCGTATCTAAGCCTTCACGCTACTATAAGTGTTCTTCCTCATTTCTGGGATAAAAGCAGGTCTTATTTGAGAACAGGTCTATTTGCAAATTTAGGGGTTATGCTTATAGGCCTGATCTACAAAGTGCAGCTAACAAACATCCCCTTTGCACAGATTCTATTATCGCTTACTCGTATCGTTTTGAGTGTAAAAGCCACTCTTATTTCACTCTATGCTGTTTATTATCAATACGCTTTCGCGAAAGCGTACAAAACCTTCAACCCTTTTTATGGACATAGTAGGCCTATTCATAAACCGCTAAAAAAATAATCAAACAATAAATTAACTTAAAATAACAAACTCATGAAAAAACTAACAGTACTCATCGCATTACTTATTGTAAGCATCACAACAACAGCACAAAACACATTCCCTGCAAGTGGAAATGCAGGAATAAACACGCTTACACCCACCCAAGAACTAGACGTAAATGGAACCACAAAAACAAACCAATTAATAGTAGGAGATGTAGCTACAATCCCATCTTTTGTAAGTGCATGGCTTGAAGGCGGTTTTTCTTCACAACTCTTTTTTAACGCCTCTTCTAGTCCCGTTGATGAAAGAGTTTGGGCAGTATCTGCCATTAATGGAGATTTTAAAATTTTTGCAGAAAACGACAACCTATCTGCTTTACAAGAAGCCTTTGTCATCAATAGAGGGCTTGGAATTAATATAGACAGTGTATTGTTCCCTAATGGGAATGTTGGCATAGGAACATCCTCTTTTATTGATGGAGCTGACACATACCGCCTCTCTGTAAATGGAAAAATTAGAGCACATGGGGTTAAAGTATACACCACTTGGGCTGACTATGTATTTAAAGATGATTACATCTTAAAACCTCTAGAAGAAGTTGAAGATTTCATCAAACAAAATGGGCATTTACCGAATGTGCCTTCTGAAGCTGAAGTTCTTGAAAATGGGATTGAATTAGGAGCAATGAATGCAAAGCTATTGGAAAAAATAGAGGAACTCACGTTGTATTTAATTGAGCAACAAAAAGAAATTCAAATATTAAAATCTAAAATAGATTAGTTATGAGGACTTTTATTTTATTTTTTTTGATAACAGCTTTTTGTCAAGCTCAAAGTTCAACGTATTGGTTCAGTATAAAAGACTCCTCCAAAATACCAAGCATAACACAAAGCAATGGCTATTTGAAATTAGATTTTAACAACAATGATATTAATAATGTATTTTCAAAATACAATGTAATACACTTTAAACAATCTATACCTTCCTCTAAAAACCCACTCCTATTAGAAGTTTATGAAATTACTACAGAAGATTCTAGTTTAATAGATGAGATTAAGATCAAGTTCTCAACTATTTTTCACAATATCGAGAAAAAACCCGAGGTAGAATTACTATACCTTCCTGACGATTTTGGAGCTAATGGAGGAGAACTACAAGAACAAGAAGAGCTTAATTATATTTACGCGCAAGATGCTTGGGATATTAGTACAGGAAATAATAATATAATTATAGGGATTTCTGAAAGTGTAAATATTAATCACGAAGATTTAGTTGGACAATCAGATGTTTATAATAATGGGTATAGCAGTTCATATAATGGTCATGGAACTAGTGTAGCCTTATTAGCTGGAGGAAAAACAGATAACAATACTGGTATTTCGTCCATCGGATTTAATAGTTTTATTAGAAGTAAAGGTGGAGGTATTAACGCAGTTATTCAATTAGCAGAAGGTGGCGTAAAAGTAATTAACATGAGTTGGGGTTCCTGCCTTCAATCAAGTTACTCGGTAAATATTTATCAAATGGCTATGACTGAGGCTTATGATTTCGGTGCTGTATTAATAGCTGCAGCTGGTAATGGAGCTTTTAGTTGTTCTAATGGCGCAAACCTTTATCATTATCCTGCCGCAAATGATTATGTTATAGCCGTTACAACTGTAGGTCACTTATATGAACTCAATGACCCTAATCCTGCACATAATAATCAAAAAGACAGATTTGAAGCTGTTGGGAATGTTTACCCAACAACAACGTATAATGATAGGGTTGATATTAGTGCTCCAGGAAGAAGCGTTTTAACCCAACGTATTGGTCAGCCAAACGGAACATATTATTACGGTGGAGGAACATCATTTGCTGCTCCAATAGTTGCAGGTACTGTAGCACTTATGTTTGATGAAAATTATTGTTTAACGCAAGATGAGGTAGAAACTGTTTTAAAATTAACTTCTAGAAAAATTGACAACTTGGGAGTTAATCAAGCGTATTATGGACAAATAGGTTCTGGCGTTCTAAACGCCTATGAAGCTGTTAAAATGTCTAAAGATATGGCAGATGAATTTGGAACCGTTGAAGTAAAAGATAGGATCCTATACCGATGGAAATATGTACTCGAAACAGCTCCCTATGAAATTAAAATGACTAATAATAGTGTGACTGCCAATGCTCAACTAGGTTTTAAAGCCAGAAATAATATTGAAATCTTAAGTGGAGACTATTTTCCTCAAACAGGTGGGTATATAGATTTAATCATAGACGATACCATCGATGCGACTTGTGCTCCTCCTAGCGCTGCAAGAAATGCTTCTTCTTCAAGTAATAAAAAGGACACTCTTATTGAATCTGATATTCTTGTATACCCAAACCCAACACAGGATATACTTCAACTACAATTGCTAGGTCAAAATGATGAAATAACATCTGTTCAAATCTATAATATCCAAGGTCATTTAATCTCCGAAGTAAAAACCTTAGAGAATAACAGCTTGAATCTCTCAGCATTTAAAAAAGGAATGTATCTCTTAAAAATAAGTACAATAAACAAGAATACGTACACTAAAAAAGTGATCAAAATGTAGGCTTTTTACACTCACATAAAAGAGCAAAAATTCAATCACAAAAATCAATAAAAATTATTAATCCTTAAAATTAACATTATGAAAAAGAAAAAAATCAAACTTAATTTCGATAAAAAAGTAATTTCAAACCTTACTAAAGTTAGAGGAGGTGATGGTGTGTTTTATACAGTAACCCAATCTCAAATTCCTGATGCTCAAAGTCAATGTTTATGTGATATAGACCCTAGTTATCCTAACGGTTCTGGCACTTGTCATTTTCATTGCTATTTTATAGATCAAAGTATAGGAGATTGCTAAAATCTATTACAATTTCAAACTAATTTAAAAAAGGTTTGTAGATCGTTTATCTACAAACCTTTCAATCACTTTTTATTTTTATTTCTGATGCTTTTATACGCTTTCGCGAAAGCGTATACCTGCTAATTGTCATCACATCATGTATGATATCAAGTTAAAATTAAATATGCTTCAGGTTATTAAAATTAAAAACACACGACATCTTAAAAACACAATAACCCTTAAAAAGGGGTATTGATTTGAACAATATTCTCTCGCGAAGAATAGACACAATCTGTGAGTGTCTCTAAATGTTCACAGTAAAACTAATTATAAATTTTACTATTATGTTAAAAGAAATTTCAAAAATAAACGGAGTTCAAAAATTGAACAGTAAAGAACAAAAAGCAATTAAAGGAGGAGGTAAAAGAGATGAAGGCCTATTTGAGGATTGTGGCACACAACATGAAGGAGCTACTTGCAATTCTGACTCTGATTGTCCAGACCCTGCTACGTGTAATAACGATGGCAATGGCTCTGGTATCTGCTCCTGTGATGGTTTTGGTCTTGGCAATTAATACAAGAAAAATCTACTAAACCTTTTTAAATTTCAATCAGAATACTTTGCAAACTAGTATTCTGATTGTTTTAAGAAACTTAAACTCATTAAGTTTCTTATTATACCAGATTTTACTAATGTTGTTAATAATGAATATGTAGGCATAGACAACATTAAAGTTACCTGTAGTGATACTCCTATTACCACAGCTTTTAGAGCCGCCTCAACAAACTTAGAAAGAACTATCAAAGAGTCTTCTCTATTTTATTAAATTCCAGACAAATGACAAGACTTCTTTTATCAAAAATATTATAAAAACTAGCTAAAAACTCCTTAATAACATCAGGCGTATACATTACTAGTTTAATAGCTTTTTGAATACGATCTATTCTTATTTGGCATAGTTTGATCTTTAAGTGTTTTTTGGGTTCCTAACTCAAAAAACACTTTTTTTTATAATTAAATAGCACAAAAGTTAAAACTCTACAGTTTAAAATGTTAAAATTCAGATTATCGATATTTAAATACATAGTTTTCTTATTTTTAGGCAAAAGACTCCTAAACAACAATCTGATTATCAGTCTACTAAAAAAGTAAATTCAAAATATTCTTCCAAGAATAGACACAAGCCTTGAGTGTCTTTAATAGATCAAGGTTATCATTAAAATTCAAAAAATATTTTAACCATGAAAAAATTAGAAAAACTAGGTCAGCCACTAAACAGTGCTGAACAAAAAACAATTAACGGAGGGGTAGGAAACAACTGTCAAATATTTGTATGTAATTATGACAGTGATGGTTGTTGTTGCTATGACAATCCAAATCCAAGACATGGTGGTAGAGGGACTTGTATGAACGGCATGTGTTGTGATTAAGTAATCATGATGACTATTACCCAAACTATTTTGTAAAGGAATAGGTAAGGCACTTGTATGTCTTGACAGATAATCTAATATTCATTTAAAACGTATTATTATGCTTAAAAAGATTTCAAAATTAAACGGAGTTCAAGAATTAAACAGAGCTGAGCAAAAAACTATTAAAGGAGGCATAGGCCCTGCTAATTGCCCTATATATACACCTGAAAGGTGTACTGCATGTGGCGGATTCCCTGCTTCTAACGGGTGTTGCTTCGGTATTCCACAAGTACATCAATGTCTTACAGGTAGTGACCCAGGGTAAATCTTACCTTATATGTTTATAATTTTATGCAAACTCAATATTTAAGTAAAATCTGATTACAAATTCACTAAAATATCTTAAAAATTCTTGCAAGGATAGACATAAACTATGAGTGTCTCAAAATGTTCACGGTAAAATTAATTTATAAGTTTTACTATCATGCTTAAAAAAATTTCAAAATTAAACGGAGTTCAAAAATTGAACAATAAAGAACAAAAAGCAATAACAGGCGAAGGTTCTAGAATGCCTATTAGCTGCACTTCTGATTTTGACTGTGAACAAAGTGGTCTTTTTTGTCCAGGACAATTTAGATGTGTTACTGGGTTTGGTATTTGCTTAGGAGTAGGGCCAGGGTCAGGACCTTGTTAATATTTCTTTATGTATGTCGTAAAGTGTATACTTCACGACATACATAAATTTATTTTTTAAGTAAAAAAGCAAATTAATTCTTCACATCCAGTGCATCTCTAAGTGCATTCCCTACTAACATAAATGCCATCACTAGTAACATAATGGCAAGACCAGGAATGACTGCCAAATAGGGTTTTCCTAATATAATATAGCTATAATGATCTTTAATCATAGCACCCCAGCTTGGCATAGGTGGTTGTGCTCCTATTCCTAAAAAACTTAGTCCGCTCTCAATAAGGATCGCTCCCGCAAAATTTGCTGCCGAAATCACAATAAGTGGCGCCATAATATTAGGCAAAATATGTCTTGTTATAATACGACCATGAGTATATCCAAGTGCCCTTGCTGCGGTTACATATTGCATTTGCTTTACCCCCATTATCTGTCCTCGTACCACGCGAGCTACCTCAACCCACATCGTGAGTCCTACGGCTATAAATACTTGCCAAAATCCCTTTCCTAAGGCTAATGTAATAGCAATCACGAGCAGTAATGTAGGGATGGACCAAGTCACATTAATAATCCACATAATCACGGCATCCACTTTTCCTCCAAAGTAGCCTGCTAATGATCCCATAAACAACCCTATAATGAGCGAAATAAAAACCGCTACAAATCCTATAGAAAATGAGATGCGAGCCCCTACAAACGTTCTGCTTAATAAATCTCTTCCGTATTTATCTGTCCCTAGTAAAAACTTTCTTGAGGCTATATTCGCTTTCGCGAAAGCGTATACATCTACCCCCTCCTCCATTTCTAACACTTTAGAAATCCCTTCTATATCATCTCCTGCATAAGGGGTGTATATGATCGCGCTATCTTCAATACTATATGAAGTAATTGGGATTTCTGTATCATTATTACGTTTCCCAAAGAAAAGAGAAGAAACCGAAAAAGATTCCTCTTCTATAGCCGAAGGAATCGTTAGCATAGAAACTCTAAAACCAGGTCCTCTTGAGTGGATAGAAAGATGCATCTGATTTGCATTTTGACTATTATCCGGCGCAAATACATAAGCAAATAGCGCAATGAGCCCACAAAGTACAATGTAGGTCAAACTCAAAACGCCCCAAAAGTTTTTCTTAAACTTTTGGAGCGCTAAGCTTGTAAGTGAATTTGCAGTTTGCGACATAAATTAATCCTTTATCCCGGCAATTTTACTTTTTCTAATATTATTTATTTTTAAGTCTTGCAGTACATTAAGAGCTTCTTCTACATATACATCACTTGCAAGGCTTTTATGCCAGCGCTCTCTTTTATCTTTTAAAACAGTATCATTTTCAAAGAGTTTCAATTCATACGGCAAAGAATTATACGTAAGGTTTGACGCATAATCATCGATCGCATCAAAGCGCTTCGTTTCTTCTTCGCTTTTTAAGACTCTAGCTTCATAACCTTCCAAACTTAAATCCCATTGTGTGTCTTCTCGACGATCTTTGAGCCATTTTGCATAATCATTTATAAGCTTAAGCTGTTCACTTTTTGAGATACGAGCAACACTATTCTGTATTGTTTTTTCATAATCTATATATCCATCCCAAGCATCATAGCTCGCAGCTCTTATTCTATCCCAGGGTAATGGGTTTTCTTGATCACGTTCTCCTATGTCTATATAGCTGTATACATCTGGAACAACCACATCACTCTTTACACCTTCTAATTGTGTAGATCCACCATTAACACGGTAAAACTTCTGGATAGTTACTTTAAGAGATCCGATATCACCATAGTCATTAGATCGCAACCATCTGTTAAGTGGGAAGAAACGTTGTACTGTTCCTTTTCCAAAGGTTTGCTTTCCTCCTATGATAATGGCTCTTTTATAATCTTGCATTGCCGCAGCAAGGATTTCACTTGCAGAAGCTGAGTTTTCATTGACAAGAATGACAAGAGGGCCATCCCATAAAATACTTTTATCCTCATCATTAAGAATATCTGGTGTATCATCACTAGACTTTACTTGTACCACAGGGCCTTCTTTTATAAAAAGTCCAGCCATATCTACTACCGCTTTTAGAGAACCTCCTCCATTATTACGTAAATCTATCACGAGACCTTCCATTCCTTGCTCTTTCAAGCGAATGATTTCTTGCTTAATATCTGTTGCTGCATTACGGCCTCCTGCATTCTCTGTATCAAAGTAAAAACTAGGTAAATTAATAATACCATAATTACGATCGTCTTTACGCACAGCTGCAGATTTTGCATACGTTTCTTCTAATAAGACAACATCTCTGGTAATCACAATATCTTGTATACTACCATCTATTTTGCGCTTTACATTAAGCGTTACTTTTGTATCCTTTGGGCCTTTTATAAGCTTGATAGCATCATCAAGACGCATTCCTTGAATACTTGTAGACTGCTCATCTCCATCTTGTCCTACTTTTAAAATAACATCGCCTGCTTGTAACTCTTCTTGTCTCCAAGCGGGACCTCCAGAAATAATATCGGTTACGTGTACGGCTCCATTTCTTTTTTGAAGACGTGCTCCAATACCTTCAAACTGCCCACTCATACGCTGATCAAATCTATCTTTTGCAACAGGTGCAAAATAATTAGTATGCGGATCAAACTCTTCTACAATCGAATTTAAAAACGTAGCAAAGTAATCTTTACGCTCAAGCTCTTCAGTAAGGTCAAAGAAATTCTTTGTGTTTTCTGCAATCTCTTCTCTAGCTTTCGCTTCTATTTCCTTTTCTGTAAGAACCTCTTCTACCTCTTCACCATCGGCAAGTAATGTCTCTTGCGTGTCTTTCATATCATAAAAAGTACTCAAAGCGCTCAATTTTAACTGTAATCTCCAACGCTCTTTGATTTCCTTTTTATTCTTAGCATAGGTTAGTTTTTCATACTCTGTATCGATACTTTCATTTTTTGAAAAATCAAATGGCTTTTCAAGAATGGTACGTTGTGCCTCTTCTGCTTCTTTAAAACGCTCTACAAAACGCGCATAGGTAAGATCAAAAAACGTAAGGTCTTTTTCTTTTACCATATCATCTATCTTATCTTTATAGACAGCAAACTCTTCTAAATCTTTTTTATGAAAGAAACGTCTATAAGGATCTAGTGCATCTATATAATCTTCAAAAACAGATTCAGAGAATGCATCATCCATGGCCTTTGCATCAAAATGTCCACGTTCAATGACATAAGAAATAAGGTCTAGTAGTAATTTATCTTTATCGGGGTCATCTTCAATTCCTTTTGTAGTAAAACTACAGCTCGCCACAGAAAATAGAAAGGCGAGAGCTATTAACTTTAAATTGCTTCTCATAAAATTACTTATTTGCATTTTTTTAATTACCAATGTACATTAAAAATTGTGCCACAATATGGAAAACGCTTGTAATATTTTGTTAAACCTTAATCAATACCAACTATAACTTAAAATACACCTAATAATTTGTTTCTATCGCACCCATATTTCGATACAAAATAAAACCGTAGTTAAGACTATGCTTTGATTTTATATCTCACCTGAGCACGTTATAATTCAAATTCTTTAGACTCATTTTTAATCATAATTGGTATAGCACATAAAGAAAAGCAATTTACGTATTTTCGCGCATAGAATCTAACGCATCACATTCATGGCAAAAAAACCTCTTATTCTCATCACAAATGATGACGGCATCACCGCAAAAGGGATCCGTACTCTGATTGAAGTCATGAGTACCATAGGTGACATTGTAGTCGTAGCACCCGATAAACCTCAGAGTGCCATGGGACATGCTATTACCATAAATGACATCTTATATTGTGACCCTTTTGTCTTTGATGAAAAAGCAACACACAAAGAATATAGTTGTTCTGGTACGCCCGCAGATTGTGTAAAACTAGCCACACAACAAATACTAGGTCGTAAACCAGATATTTGTGTAAGTGGTATTAATCACGGGAGTAACTCTTCTATCAATGTGATTTATAGCGGTACGATGAGTGCTGCCGTAGAGGCTGGTGTAGAAGGCATTCCTGCAATTGGATTTTCTTTATTAGATTATAGTGAACATGCAGACTTTGAAGCGTGTAGACCTTTTGTAAAATCAATTACCGAAAAAGTATTACAAAGTGGGCTGCCTAATGGGGTCGTACTTAATGTAAATATTCCTAAATTACCGATCGCTGAGATCAAAGGGACAAAAGTATGTCGTCAAGCCAAAGCCATGTGGGTAGAAGATTTTGACAAACGCACGAGTCCAAATGGACGCGATTACTATTGGCTCACAGGAGAATTTGTCAATGAAGACAAAGGAGAAGATACCGATGAGTGGGCACTGGCGCATGGATATGTAAGTATGGTTCCTATTCAATTTGATTTGACGGCACATCACGCTATTCAGGAACTTAATACGTGGGATATATAATATTGTTATAACTAAAAGTAGGTTTTATACGCTTTCGCGAAAGCGGATAGAGAACACCTCAAAAAGGATCACTATTTTTGCAGCGGTATGAATGATCTAAATCATAGATAACTGCCACCGAAACGTATGAAAAAAGATATCATTATAGGAATACTCATCGGACTTATTGCAAATGTAGTAGGGATGTTTCTCTATGTCATTTCCTTTTCTGATAAGCCTTTTATAACCACACTCCAAGAATCGATGAGTGAAGGGTATTTTGGTAAAATTGTCACCTTAGGGGCTATTTTAAACCTCTTGGCATTCTTCTTTTTTATAAAGAAAAAACAAGATTATAAAGCACGCGGTGTGCTCATGATTACTATAATTATCGCAGTCACAGTGATGGCACGTAAATTCTTTTAAAGTGAAATATTACATACTTGTAGGAGAAGCTAGTGGAGATTTACACGGATCAAATCTCATGAAGGCTTTGTATCATGAAGATCCAGACGCAGACATTCGTTTTTGGGGAGGTGAGCTCATGCAAGAAGTGGGTGGCACCTTGGTCTCTCACTATAAAGAACGTGCATTTATGGGGTTTATAGAGATTTTAAAAAATCTATTTACCATTCTAGGATTTATAAGTACGTGTAAAAAAGACATTGCCGCATTTCATCCTGATGTGATGATTTTTATAGACAACTCAGGGTTTAACTTACGTATTGCCAAATGGGCAAAAGCACAAGAGTACAAAACACACTATTATATTAGTCCGCAAGTGTGGGCTTCTCGTGCGGGTCGTGTAAAAACAATTAAAGCAACCATAGATCATATGTATGTGATCTTGCCTTTTGTCAAGGGTTTTTATGACAAATATCAATATCCTGTACACTTTGTAGGACATCCACTTATAGATGCCATTTCGGGACGTACACAAGCCAAGCCTACTGTGTTTTATAAAGAACACAATCTAGATGATCGCCCTATCATTGCTTTATTACCAGGAAGTCGTAAGCAAGAGATCAATGCCATGCTCAGTGTGATGCTGAGTGTGGTAGATCATTATCCAGCCTATCAATTTGTGATTGCGGGAGCGCCCAGTCAAGAACCTTCGTTTTATGCGCCTTTTCTTAAAAATGCGCAAGTACGTTTGATTATGAATAAAACGTATGATGTGTTGAGTTTTTCTAATGCGGCACTCGTGACTTCAGGGACAGCCACCTTAGAGGCTGCCTTATTTAAAGTGCCTCAAGTAGTGTGTTATAAAGGAAGTCGGATTTCTTATGAGATTGCGAGACGTATTATCAAACTAGAGTATATCTCCCTTGTCAATCTGATTATGGACAAACCTGTGGTAACAGAGCTGATCCAAAATGACTTTACCACCAAAACGCTCAAAGCATCCTTAACGCAAATCTTAGACGATTATCACAGAGGTCAGATTTTTGCTGACTATTACGATCTAGAACAAAAACTAGGCGGTCGGGGTGCCAGTTCTAAAACGGCGAAGTTGATTGTGGGAAATAGTCGTGAGTCGTGAGTCGTGAGTCGTGAGTCGTGAGTCGTGAGTCGTGAGTCGTACAATACTATTTATTCCTTAAAATTACACAAGCATCTTCCATCAAGAATCGTAAATTACTAAATGATCTTTATACGTTTTTATTGGTTTAAAAATAGAGTAACACGCTACATTAGAGTCGTACGCTAATTTAGGTCTATGTTCTATATTCTTTTATCCCTTCTCATTTTAAATTTTTCTAAGTATTGATGCTGTTTACAAACATTTTGTACATATACTTTCATGTTTTTCCGCTTTAAAGTGGTCAACCTATATCAGGGACGTACATTTTTTTTACTTCCAGCTTCCTGCACCCAACTTCTGACTTCAGGCTTCCAACACCAAACTTTTTAGTATTAACTCTCAAATCAAAAATCTTCAATCAAAAATCGTAAATCTCCGATCATTTTCTCATATTTGTTTCACCCGAATCTTATAACAACACCTACAATACATGAAAAAACTATTCCTTTTCCTTTTTACTGCTGCTTTATTAACCTCCTGCGGTGGTTCTAAAAAGATAGCTTCCAAAAAACGCAATGCGCCTACTAAAACCGAACGTATTGTATTACAAGCACAAGCTTTTAGTGGGACCAAATATAAATTTGGTGGAACGACGTCTAAAGGAATGGATTGCTCAGGATTGATATATGTAGCTTTTCAGAAAGAGAATATTGTATTGCC
>JBLHOX010000019.1:0-16445 GCA_047623725.1 Dokdonia sp.
TATAGCGAAGAAATTACAATTAAAACGACAAGCACGCCATATTTAAATCCAAGGTCATCAATATAGGTGGCGGCAAAGGCAGCTATACAAAACAATAAACACATCAAAAAGACAGGGTAAAAACCAGTTTTCATCTTAAATCCGTAGCGATAATAGGTAATAATACGAACACCTAGATAGTGAATGGTAAAATACACAAGTAGACTCATCCCAATTCCTTCCAATCCCCAATAGTAATACCCTATCACATTCAGCACTAGCAAAACAGCATTAAACCCAATCGCTGTTTTTGTAAAGAGTTTTGAATCGCCTTTGGCGATAATCACATAGCCTATAGACCAGGAAACAGCTTTAAATACCATTCCTAAAATTCCCCAACGTACTAATGCAACCGCAGGCTCAAACTCACTAGAATATAATAATGTAATGAGTAAAGGTGCAAAAGCAATGAATACAATCACAATGGGCGTAATCAATAATATCGCAATAAAAGCTTGCTCAAAAACAGTTTTAATCACTGCTTTTATATCATCACAAACCGCAGCAAGTCTAGGGTAATAATCTGTAGACATGGCATTAAAAATAAGCCCTACATAATTATTTAAAATTGCAATCCCTGCACCATAAAACCCCGCTTCTATTTCTCCTCCTTCTGAGCGAACATACACCAAAATAAGATAGGCAACGATCAATCCGATAATACTACTAAAACTAAGTGCTAGTCCTAGTTTAATCATAGGTTTCCCCTCTGAGAATACCGTTTTATTCGTCACAGAAGCATGTGCCTTCACCGTCCGTCTTGCAAACATATACGCAAATAGGAATACAAATCCAGATGTAATGACGATCGCAGGTAAAATCCCATCTAACTTTAGATAATAATACAGAGGGATGGTGACAATAAGCCCTGCAATAGCGCCATAAATATTTGCTTTGGCAAGAAAAGCCAGTTTGCGTAACCCTTGTAAAATAGCAAAATTACTCATGGCTAGCTGATTGAAAACCACTGCCAATCCTAGCCACATAAATGTGTAGGTATACTCGTAAGAATCAAAGGTGAACTTGCTTAAAATTCCAGAAAAAGCAACCGTAAAAACGGCACCTATAATAGCGGTCATCCACACCAAGCGTTTTAAAATGGCAATCATTCTATACACTTGTGTTTCTTCTCCTTTCTTATAGTGAGAAGAAATCTCTTTGACAGCACTTTTATCAAGCCCTAATTGGGTCGCTTTGGTAATCAGTTGCAACGGACGTGTCAATAAATTTGAAATTCCGACACCTTCTGGCCCTAATAAGGTCGCCATGATTTTTGATCGGATCACCGTTACCAGAATACGAATCACTTGCACACCTCCAAACAGTGAAGTTGCCTTCATCACTTGTTGATATGACTTTTTTTCGTCTTCCAATTAGTAGGTATTTAAAATTGAAATCACTTTTGTAATCGCAGTATCATCCATGACAGGATTTAAAGGAATACTCACCACTTCGTTATGGATTTGCTCTGTCACTGGGAAAGAGAGATGTGCATAGGCTTGTAAAGCTTCTTGCTTGTGAGGTGGAATTGGGTAATGTACAATCGTACTCACTCCTTTTGCTTTGAGATATTCACAAAGATGATCTCTCGTTTTGCAACGGATTACAAAGAGATGAAACACATGTCCATTATCTCCATTCCAGATTGGAAGTGTGAGTTTAGGATTGTTTATTTCTTCTACATATCGTTTTGCAATGGCGCGTCTATGAGTATTTGTTGCATCCAAATCACGTAATTTAATACGCAAGAATAACGCTTGCACTTCATCCAATCGAGAATTCACACCCGAATAGGCACTTACATAGCGTTCTTTAAATCCGTAGTTACGATAGGATCTAACAACTTCGGCAAGGGCTTTATCATCTGTGGTAATCGCCCCTCCATCGCCGAGTGCTCCAAGATTCTTGGTAGGATAAAAACTAAAACCTGACGCATCTCCTAGGCTTCCGCTACGTTTTCCATCAGGAGTGGTTGCTCCATGAGATTGTGCAGAGTCTGTTACTGTTAATAGGTTATTCGCTTTCGCGAAAGCGGACACACGCTCCATATCGGCTAACTGTCCATAGAGGTGTGTTAGCATGATGACTTTGGTCTTTGCTGTCACTTTCTGTTGAAGATCATCAAAATCAAAATTATACGTATCGATGTTCGCTTCAACCAACACCGGAATCAAACCTGCTTGTTGTATCCCTAAAATTGTTGCGATATAGGTGTTTGAAGCCACCAATACCTCATCGCCTTCAGATAGCTTTCCTAGGATTTTATAGCCTTCTAGGATCAATCGTAACGCATCGAGTCCGTTGGCGGTACCTACACAGTATTTTGTACCACAATAGGCTGCAAATTCTTCTTCAAAAAGACGGACCTCATCTCCTAAGATATACCACCCTTTTTCTAGAAAGGTTTTAAATTTTTCTTGAAACTCGGTATCATACGGAGCATTGATCGCACGTAAATCTAAAAATGGAATCATAGCCATACGTCGTTTAAAAGGTGATGGTTTGCTGTTTCAATCTCGTAAAACCGATGTACGTGGGTACGAGCGCCAAAACATTCTTTCCAATACGAAAGTCCTTTGTTGAGCTTCTTACCTTGTTGTTCATTAGAAATTCCAAAATCAAAAAACCATTTTCCAGAAAAGGTATCTGTAATCAGTGCTGAAAAAAGAAAATCTAAGGCGCCCAGTTCTTGTTTCTGTTCATTAGCAGAAATATACTGTACGTGTGCTGTCGTTTTGGTTTCAAAAATAGTAGCCCCTGCCACAATCTGATCTTCTTTATAGACATTAAACTGTCTGATGTTCTTAGAGAATTTCGCTTTAAGCTGTATAATTTCTTCTAGTGTATGCGTTGGTTTTGCGCTATGACGTTTGTCTAGATTCGGAAGTAATATTTCATCCCAAAACGCTGTAAAATCATGCGTTTCTTCCATACACAACCCTTGCTTTTTTGCTTTCTTCACGCCTTCTATTCTATTCGATTGTATAGAAAGTCTATTGCGATAATCAATCACAGAAGCTGTATCTACTCGCGTACACTTGGCTTGCGCTAGTTGTAACACATACGCCATTTCTTCTGAGGGAAGTTCGCTATAAAACGAAGGCAGTTCTTTAAGATGCAGCGTTGTGATTCCTTGATCGTGTAGGTGTTTTAAAAGTGCTTGACAACCCTCAATCACATCAGTAAGTTTTACTTTGGGAGATAACACCAATCCGCCATACGTGAGTCCTTGGTGACTATACAATTGCTGATCTACCACATTTGCAGGCAGTACAGCCACGAGTTTTGATCCTTTATACACGAGTACCGAGTGATCTGTAAAACGATCGCTATGATACTCCATAAAGTCTCTGTGAAATAAAAACGTAGCATTCTTTGCCGAGCCGATAAAATCGTTCCACGTCTTGTACGCTGATGCTTGGTATGTTTGTACCGTATATAGTGTATGCGTTTTTATGGTAACGGTCTTTGGTTGATTCATTCGTTGTAGCTATAACGATAGATTTACGACTATCGTTTACATATCCTATAATTATCCTTGCTAAGATATAAAAACGAGAGACTATATAGATATACGTAAACTTTTAAAAAAAACTAATTAACCGCTCCTTCCCTCAGCGACTTGTGCTAAGCTTGTCTAAGTAGGGAAGGTGGATATATCGAGGAACGAAATTCCCCTAACCCCAAAGGGGGAATAAAATTATAGTTCCTTCTCCCTCTGGGAGAAGGTTAGGATGAGGGAACAAAAGTGTATACGAAATCTCACATCACAAATAGCGTATGGCTCTATTTTAGAGTAGTACTCTATTTGTGGTTGTGATCGCTTCTTAGTATGCTTTCGCGAAAGCGTAAAAAGAAAGAAAGCCCCTTTCCATAAGAAAGAGGCTTTTATAGTATTATGATAATGAGAATGTCTTAAGCGATCTTATTACGCTTACGATCTACCTCTTTTAAGAATACTTTACGTAGTCTTAAGAAGTTAGGCGTTACCTCTACATACTCATCTTTCTGAATATATTCTAGTGCTTCTTCTAATGAGAATTTGATAGCAGGAACAATCTTTGCTTTATCATCTGCTCCAGAAGAACGTACATTACTTTGCTTTTTTGCTTTAGTAATATTGATATTCATATCATCTTGACGACTGTTTTCTCCAATCACCTGACCTTCATAAATATCTTCACCTGGCGCTACGAAAAACTTTCCGCGATCTTGTAACTTATCGATAGAATAAGGAATAGCGTTTCCGTTTTCCATAGATACTAAAGAACCACTGATACGTCCAGGAATATTTCCTTTAAACGGTTGGTATTCTTTAAAACGGTGTGCCATAATAGCCTCTCCCGCTGTAGCTGTTAATAACTGATTACGTAAACCAATGATACCACGTGATGGGATCATAAATTCGATAATCATACGCTCTCCTTTTGATTCCATAGAAAGCATTTCTCCTTTACGCATGGTTACAAACTCTACCGCTTTACCAGATACCGTTTCTGGAAGGTCAATCGTAAGCTCTTCTATAGGCTCACATTTTACACCATCTATTTCTTTTATAATTACTTGTGGTTGCCCAATTTGTAATTCATATCCTTCACGACGCATGGTTTCTATTAATACAGAAAGGTGCATCACACCACGACCGTATACTAAGAATTTATCTGCACTATCTGTATCGTTTACACGTAACGCAAGATTTTTCTCTAGTTCTCTAGCTAAACGATCTTTAATATGACGAGACGTTACAAACTTTCCATCTTTCCCAAAGAAAGGGGAATCGTTAATAGAAAATAACATACTCATGGTAGGCTCATCAATAGCAATTGTTGCAAGTCCTTCTGGATTTTCAAGATCGGCAACAGTATCACCAATTTCAAATCCTTCTATACCTACAATCGCACAGATATCACCTGCTTGTACGCTTTCTACTTTCTTACGACCTAAACCGTCAAATGTATGAAGTTCTTTAATACGTGTTTTCTTAATAGATCCATCACGTTTTACAAGAGATACTTGCATGTTTTCTTTAAGCTCTCCACGATTTAAACGTCCTATTGCAATACGTCCTGTAAATGATGAGAAATCCAAAGATGTAATTAACATCTGTGTATTTCCTACTTTTACTTCTGGTACTGGAATGTGCTCCATCACCATTTCTAATAATGGCTCTATAGAATCTGTTTCGTCTTTCCAATCGTCAGACATCCAGTTATTCTTTGCACTACCGTATACAGTTGGAAAGTCTAACTGCCATTCTTCTGCTCCTAGTTCAAACATAAGGTCAAAAACCTTTTCATGAACTTCTTCTGGCGTACAGTTTTCTTTATCTACTTTATTAATTACTACACAAGGCTTCAACCCTAAGTCTAAAGCTTTCTGTA
Organism: Dokdonia sp.; assembly: GCA_047623725.1. GTDB lineage: Bacteria > Bacteroidota > Bacteroidia > Flavobacteriales > Flavobacteriaceae > Dokdonia. Next base: position 5,421 of record JBLHOX010000019.1, read on the forward strand.
ATACAAAACGTGTTTGTGGCATTGGGCCTTCAAAAGCATCTACAAGAAGACATACTCCATCTGCCATATTTAATACACGCTCTACCTCTCCACCAAAATCGGCGTGACCAGGAGTATCAATGATATTAATCTTTGTCCCTTTGTAGTTTACAGATACATTCTTAGATGTAATAGTAATCCCTCGTTCACGTTCAAGATCATTATTATCAAGGATTAATTCTCCTTTAGATTCGTTTTCACGAAAAAGTTCACAGTGATACATAATCTTGTCTACCAGGGTTGTCTTACCGTGGTCAACGTGTGCAATGATGGCGATGTTTCTAATATCCATAACAAATGCCCGAACAAACGGGGATCTTTTAAAATTAATTGCCTTGTTAATGAAAACAAACTATGCATACGCAATAGCTGATTTTTGGCGGTGCAAAAGTACTCATTTTAAATTGAAAAATAGGGTATTTCAATGGAATATCGTTTTGATAACGATTTCGTAATCGTGTTGAGAAGAAAGATTTGTTAGTTTTTAATCAGTTTTTTCTTAAAAACCCCAGTCTCATTAGTCATTTGCAGAAAATATACTCCTTTAGAAAGAGAAGATACATCTAGTTGATTATTTTCAATCTTTGCAGTTATTAAAGCTTGCCCAAGTAATGAATATATCCTTGCTTCTGTAAATGGAAGACTACTTTCTATAAATAGCATATCTGTGACAGGGTTGGGATAGATAGAGGCTTCTGTTACGTTTATATCTGTTATTGATAAAGTGGGGTCAAGACGCCAGATTTCATTTGTTGGCATACCTCCTGATACCTCATTACTCAAACTCCCTAGACCTACATACCCCATTCCATCAACTACAAAACTAAAAGGATTGCCTGAAAGAAAAGGAGAGGCTTCTATAGATTCCCAAGTATCTGTCGTTGGGTTATAGCGCCTATATAAATCATAAAGGATAACACTATCATTATACCAACCTGAACCTACGTATACCTGATCTTGAATTACAAAAGAGGTTGCTCCTATGAGAAAAGTGTTAGGAAAAGATGTTTTTTGCATCCAAGAATCCGTAGTTGGATCATACTCCCATAAATCATTAAAATACCCTTCAAAGTCTTCAAAACCAAAGAGAACATATCCCTTGGTACTTGTTGCAAACGAGTTAAAAAGAATCTCATTATATCCAGGGTAATTAGTTTTTACTGTCCAAGTATCTGTTTCAGGATTATACCCTATAAAACTATTTCCATCACCACCACCAGAAGCAGATGTTAATAGATACCCTATTCCATCTATCGCAAATGAAGTTGCACTATATCCAGAAAAACTAAACCCTCCAAAGTCATAGCCTGCACGTTCATTAAACGTATTTGTCACTACATCAAATTCCCATAATTCTATAGCATCACCGTTATTTGGCTCTAAGCCTATAAAAAATACACGGTCATCAATTACAAACGGATCTTCAAGCAATAACGTTTCTTCTGGAATATCGGCCACCAATGTCCAGCTATCATCTACTACATCATATGCATATACGGTAGAAGGAAAATTGAACTGACTTTGCCCTTCCCTAACAACGACATACGCATCTTCTCCCACCACAAAACTGGAGCTAGTAAATGCATTAAAAGGAAAATCATTAAGCGATGTCCACGCATCTTGCCCAAAAAAAGTGCATGAGTATAAAATCGTAAGTAATAGTAGTGATAACCTCATTGTCAGATTATTTATAATATAAAATATCAATAATTATGCTTTCGCGAAAGCTTTCTATTATTCTTTGATCAATCGCTGTGTAAAAACACCCGTGTCATTAGTCATCTTTACAAAACAAACCCCTTTTGCTAGAGAAGACACATCTACCTGATTATTCTCAACCCTTGTAGTTATCACAGCTTGCCCCAATACGGTGTATATCTCTGCTTCCGTAACTGGAATACTACTTTCTATAAATAGCATATCTGTGACAGGATTGGGATAGATAGATGCTTCTGTAATATTTACGGTTGTTACAGACAGAAGTTCTGGATCAAGGCGCCAGACTTCATTACTAGGGCTAGTATTTGGAGCAAAAGGATCATCATAACCAACACCAACATATCCAACATCGTTAATTACAAAGCCAAAAGGAGTACCCGATTGAAATTGTGGCGATTCAATAGACTCCCAAGAATCATCAACAAGATTATAACGTCTAAATATGGTATTTAAAATACCTAAGTCCAATAGTCCTAAACCGACATATGCTTGATCTTGTATGACAAATACTGCGGGATCAAATAAAAAATTTCCAGGAAATGATTCTTTTTCCTCCCATTGATCTGTAATGGGATCATACTTCCATAAGTCATTATGAAATGATTTAAATTGTTCGCCAAAAAGTATATATCCATTTGACTCAAGAACAAACCCTTCATTTGATCCGTTATTTGGACCTAAAAACGGCGCTCTTTCTGTCCAACTATCTGTCTCTGGATCATAAGAAGCAAAATTACTGATATCATCTTGTTCTAAAATACCCGTGACATACCCTAATCCATTTATAGTAAATGCAGTAGCATGATAACCAAAGAGTCCTGATGCTACAAATGGATACCCTGTTCGTTGTTCCCATATATTCTCGGCGATATCAAATTCCCACAATTCTGAAATATTAGTATCTAAATCAACACCCATAAAGAAAATTCGATTATTTATCACAAATGGATCAGCAAGAAAACGTACTTCAGAAGGTAATTCTATTACAAAATCCCAACTATCATCTAAAAGATTATATTTATACAAACTAGAAGGGAAATTGGATTGGATTTGCCCCTCCCTTACAGCTACATAGGCATCTTCACCAATGACAAAGCTTGAATTTGAATATGCTTCAAAAGGAAAATCATTGAGTTCTGTCCAGGCATCTTGTGCATAAACAGAAAACGAACTTATAAAGAATAGCAGAAGTAGTGGCAATCTCATAATCAGATTATTTATGATATAAAAATACCAATAATTACGCTTTCAAGGAACATAGTGACGAAGAAGTTTATGCTGAGCGTAGTCGAAGTGCGAAAGTGTATATAGAAGCATTTTAACTGGATTACGGGAAGCCGTACTATATTGTTATTTAGGAAGGATACATTTAGTTAAATGCAATTATTTACGATTGCTTCTAATTAGGTATTAGTTAATTAAGATATAATGATACTCTTTAAAATTATCTTTACACGGATATAGTGTCATATAAATGATGTTATTGGAAAAAGTTTTATAACCTCCTAATATTACATGTTATCTTTTAAAAAAAAAACTATATTGTTTATATACTAGTTGTGATGCATACAAAAAACATAGTTAAAAAATGAAAAACATAGAAAAAACACAACCTGAAATCTTTCATATTCATATTGATGCTCAAGAAATGACTGAGGAACTTTACGAATATGCAATTAAAACCTTAAAGTTTTATGATTCCGATTTTAACGGACACCCAGAAGGTTTTTTACACTTCGAACCCGAAAAACATTTAACATTAAAATTAATTACAAAGGCGGAATTTGATGAAACTTGGGAAAAGCTTGCTAAATTTACGGACAAGACGAAATTAAGAGGATATTTGGAAGGAGAATTTATTCCAATTGATGAATTTATCCCATACACAGAATATAAAGACATTCCCATCCCTTTCAAAATAGAGAGAAGAAAACTTACGGGAAAAGACAATGAAGAATTTCGACAAACAGAAATTCATTTAACAATGGAAAAAGACAAGTCAAACCCTGACTTGATGAAAAAATTACTCGAAGCTGGACTATACGGCGCTTATATTCCTAAAAGGCGAGGAACTTTTTTAGTACTTACAATACAAGGTTTTATAAAAGATATTGTTCCTTTGACGAATATTATTAGAGAGTATATAATAGAAAGCGGTGGCGCATATTTATGTACTATAAAAGAAGAAAGAGCATTGAAATATAAATTATTTGGAATTAGTGCTGATGACTTACCAGAAATTGCGAACAAAATTATATACAATTAATTGAAAGAAATTGAATTCATATCGGTCAATAAAAGCTATGGTGAAATTACCATATTAAAAGATGTAAATTTCTCAATAAACAAAGGAGAATTTGTTACAATACTTGGTGCTAATGGAAGTGGTAAAAGTTCCCTATTGAATTTAATTTCTGCAAGACACAAAATAGACAGCGGAAAAATCGACCTTATTGGCTCACCAAATATCTCATATCTCAAACAAAATTATAAAGACACTATTTTTCCTTGGAAAAACAATCTAACAAACTTGACACTTCCATTAACTTTAAAAAAAATTGGGAAAATTCAAAGAAATAAAAAAGCGAAAGAATTAATTAAAGTTTTTAATCTTGATTTTAACGAAAGTAAATATCCTTACGAATTAAGCGGTGGACAACAACAGCAGCTTGCAATACTTAGAAGTTTTATAAGTAATCCCGATATTTTGTTATTGGATGAACCATTTGGTGCTTTAGATTATGCGATTAGACGTGATATTTCAAATCAAGTTTTAAATTATTGGAAAATTAAAAAAAATACAGTTATTATGGTTACTCACGATATAGATGAAGCTATAATGTTATCTGATAAAATTTTGATTTTAAAAAATAAATCTATTGATGAAATAATAAACATTAATCTTATTTTTCAGAGACCTCGAAATATTAATTTGATTGCAACACAGAATTTCGGTAAAGTCAAAGTGAAAATTTTAGAACTATTAGAATATGTCAAATAATCTACAAGATAGTATCATAAAAGTTACCGAAATAGCTCATCTTAATAAAGTTGACTCAACCATTGTCGCAAATCATAATGAGCTAAAAAATCTAATAAATGAACCAAGCGGATTCGATTGGCAAAATTTTTTGGTTTCTATATTTATCGCATTGGCGTTAGGGGGACTATTTTTTTTTCTTGGAAAAATTTTAAATACGAAAATTTCTAAACAAGTAGATGAAAATAAAAGTGCTATTGATGAAATGAAGAATCTTTCTTCACAAATTAAAGAACAAGTTACTACTGTAAATAAGAGTACTGAAAACTTAAATAACGAAATAACATCACTAAAAGAAATTGAAGAGGCTTTGAAACTTAATGTTGAATCTGTTTCTAATAAGCTTAATAAATTAACTGACATAACTCGTAATGCCACAACTTCACTTCCTAAAATAATGCCTTTATTAAAGGAGTTTTGTGAAAATGCCATTAATAAGAAGGCTGAAAAATTTTATGTGATGAATATGACAAGTGTTTTTGGAAAAGTTCACAGTTACAACAAAAGATTTATTAATCAATATCGAGAAAAAGATGGAATAGACGAAGTAAAGGCAATACAACAATTTAATCGGGATATTAAATATCTAAAAAAGAATATAGCAAAATGTGCTGAAACCATTGAAGATTTCAAAATGATAACTTTAGATTCTAATAGTGATTCTTTTGATTTACAGTTCCTTCAACCATACTTCAATGCAGAAACAGAAAATGAAGACGTTGGCTTTGTATTATATAACATTGACGAAAATACTGAATCAGTTCGCTATATTGAAGAAAATGAATCAGATATAATTACTAAAATTACTGAAGAAGTAATTAAAACTCACAAGGATTTTATAGATAAAGGGTTAGAAAACTATAAAAAGAATAGAGCGGAAACCTCAGAGGATGAAAAAGGTAAAACTGTTAAAAAATTTCTATGTGATTATAAATTAACGACCTTCATTCCAATACAAACATATTTATCAAAAAATTCTTCAGAGGTTAATCAATGGAATACAATCATTGTTTTTGCTCAAGACGAACCTACATTGGGAGATACAGAAAAATATAAGCGAACCCTAATAGCAATAGAGTCTAAAGAAAAAAGTATTTTTGATGCATTCAATTTTGTCTTTCAAAAAAACTTTAAGGGCTAAGCTCAAATTACATTTTATGAAAAATTATATAGTAATAGCGATTTTAATTTTCAGTTTCACATCTTGCAAAAAGGAAACTAATAAAGTTAACTTAACAGCACCTAAAACGTCATTTTCTATTTTGACCTTAATAGCAGACCAAAAAGGCTTCTTTGAAAGTGAAGGTTTGGAAATGAATATCAACTACGTAAAAACAGGCAAGATTGCGCTCGATGACTTGATTGCTGGAAGTGCAGATTTTGCTAACATTGTTGAAACTAATATTGCTTTTGCAGGATTTTTAAATGCAGATATAAAAATTTTTGCAAACATTGAAGAGGTTTATGATGCAGGTATAGTTGCTAGGAAGGATAAAGGCATCACAAAACCTTCTGACTTGAAAGGAAAAAAACTTGGTATTCTATTAGCGACAACATCACAAGTATTTGCTCATAGATTTTTAGAAAAGCACGGAATTAATAAAGATTCGGTTCAATTCGTAAATCTTTTACCACCTGCAATGCAGTCGGCTATTGTTGAAGGTTCAGGTGTAGATGCAATTAGTATTTGGCAACCTTATGTCTTTAATACTCAAAAAGCACTTGGAGAAGAAAACGCAATTATATTTAACGACACGGAAATATTTACTGGTTATATGACACTAGCCGGAAAAAGTTCATTTTCAGAAAAAAACCCAAAAACTGTTGAAAGAATGCTAAGAGCATATATCAAGGCTGAAAACTTTGTTAAGAATAACCCTAATGAGGCCAAAGAAATTGTTTCAGAATTTTTAAACCTTCCAATGCCTACACTAAATAGTATTTGGAATCAGTACTTATTAAAAGTTTCATTACCACAATCATTAATTGATGATACAACGAACGAAGCTAAATGGATTACCGAAACAATAGAAGATTACAAGGGTAGAAAAATCCCGAATTACAATTCTTATTTCGACATAACTTATTTGAAGAATGTTCAAAATCAGAATAAACAAGTTTTAGAAGAAGTTGAAAATTAATAACAAAATATTACCCATAGTCGGTATTTTGACTTTCCTACTTTTATGGTGGTTTGTCAAGTTGTTTTTTTTTTCAGAATCCAATTATTTGTCGTCACCCATAGAAACATTTACTAATCTTTTTGACCTTTTGGTAAATAAAAATTTACTTAAGGACTTTTCAGCCACTTTTCAAAAATTTGCTTTCGGATTTCTTTTAGCGATTTTAATTGGAATTCCATTGGGGATAATTCTTGGTATAAATAAACAAATCTATAAATCTGTAGAAGTTTTATTAGATTTCTTTCGCTCTATTCCTGTTACTACTCTTTTTCCATTATTCATTTTATTTTACGGTATTAGCTCTAAAACAATTATAGCAATGGTATTCATTGCCTGTGTGTTTGTAATTATTCTAAATACGTCTTATGGTGTTTTTTATACAAAACCTTCTTATATTAGTTATCTTAAGTCTTTAAAGGCTACCAAATATCAAATTTTCACTAATGCAATTCTGCCCTCTTCATTACCATTTATATTTATCGGTCTCAGGATTTCTGTTTCTTTTGCATTAATAGTTGTAATCGTCGCCGAAATGTTCATCGGGTCAAATTATGGACTTGGAACGAGGGTTTACGAATCTTATGAAACTTATTTGATTACTGACGTTTATTCAATTATTCTATTCGTAGGTATTATAGGTTATCTGATGAATAAACTATTTGCGGTTTTAGAAAAGCGCATTATACATTGGAAATAAGTGCGGTTAGTTCGCACCACAACATTGGTAACTGTTACACAAGTCCATAATTCTGATAAAAACGACTCACTAGAACCCTCTCTACCGAGGCTTTTTTTTTAGAAATCTCCAATTAATAGAAATCACTCTATTTTACCATAATGACAAATACTCTCATTTTCGCAAAAGCGAATACCTCAACAAAACAAATCTTCTACATACGCTCAGGAACATCAATTCCTAACAATCCAAAAGCACTTTTAATGATTTGAGCCACTTTATGACTTAGTGCCACACGGAAGGCTTTTTCGTCTTCATTATCGATACCAAGGATCTGTACTTGTTGGTAGAAAGAATTAAATTCTTTTACCAAATCATACGTATAATTAGCGATTAACGCAGGGCTATGATTTTGAGCGGCTTGTTGTATGATGGCAGGGTATTCCTGGATCCATTTCAACAACTCTTTTTCCTTAGGTTCTAGAGAAGTTACAGCGATAGATGTGCCTACTCCTAACTCTTTTGCTTTACGTAATATCGATTGGATACGAGCATAGGTATATTGGATAAAGGGCCCTGTATTTCCTTGAAACTCTACAGACTCTTCTGGATTGAAAAGAATACGTTTTTGAGGATCTACTTTAAGGATATAATACTTGAGCGCTCCAAGTCCTATAATCTTATAGAGTTTTTGTTTTTCTTCTTCAGAATAGCCTTCTAACTTTCCGAGTTCTTTAGAAAGTGTTTCGGCGGTTGTTGCCATTTCTGTGATTAAATCATCAGCATCTACGACCGTTCCTTCACGAGATTTCATTTTACCAGAAGGAAGATCGACCATTCCATAACTTAAATGAAATAGGTTTTCTGCCCAATCATAGCCTAATTTCTTAAGGATTAAGAACAATACTTTAAAGTGATAATCTTGCTCGTTTCCTACGGTATAAATCATCCCTCCTACATCTGGGGTATCTTTTACACGTTGAATCGCCGTACCGATATCCTGTGTCATATACACGGCTGTTCCGTCAGAACGGAGAACGATCTTTTCATCCAAACCATCTTCGGTCAGATCACACCAAACAGAGCCATCATCTTTTTTATAGAAAACGCCTTTTTCTAATCCTTCGGCTATATTGTCTTTTCCTAGTAAATAGGTATTGCTTTCATAATATAAACTATCAAAGTCTACGCCTAGATTTTTATAGGTAACATCAAACCCTTCATATACCCATCCATTCATTTTCTTCCACAGCGCAACGACTTTTTCATCTCCTGCTTCCCATTTAAGAAGCATGTCTTGCGCTTCTTGCAATAAAGGGGCTTCTTTCTTTGCTTCTTCTTCTGTTTTTCCAGTTTCTATAAGCGTTTTTATTTCTGCCTTATATTCTTTATCAAATCTCACATAATAGTTCCCAACGAGTTTATCTCCTTTGAGCCCTGTGCTTTCTGGAGTTTCGCCTTCACCATACTTTTGCCAAGCCAACATCGACTTACAAATATGAATGCCACGGTCGTTAATGATCTGGGTTTTATATACGTTTTTTCCTGAGGCTTCGATGATTTTCGCGACAGCGTACCCTAATAAATTATTACGAACATGTCCTAAGTGTAATGGTTTGTTGGTGTTAGGAGAAGAATATTCTACCATCACCGACTTCCCTTCTGGAGCTTTGGTTCCATACCCGTTATCGTTCTGAATCTCTTTAAAGAAATCTACATAATACCCATCGGTAATCACTAAGTTTAAGAATCCTTTTACAACATTAAATGCGCTTACCTCAGCGACATTCTCTACAAGGAATTCCCCTATTTGCGTACCTATTTGCACAGGATTTCCCTTGACAACACGCAACATCGGAAAAACGACTACCGTAATATCGCCTTCAAACTCTTTGCGAGTTCCTTGAAACTCAACTGTGGCAAGATCTGCTTGATATAATGAATGAATGGCTTTTTTAACCTGGGTTGTAAGCGTTTGCTGTAAGGACATGAATTCTTAAATTTTAATATATGTAAGATGCCCGTCTTCACGGGCATTTCTAAACGCAAAGATAGCGCAAAAACGACATATGATTCTCTTATATGCACTAGGAAAATAGTGCCTTTACAGAAAAAATAAATTCGCGTAAAAAAGAATCCTTACTTCACGATTCTTATTTTTAAAGTAGGTTTTAACCCGCATTATACATCCAGAAGTCACTATTTACAAAACCCCGTATTTACACCTGTTTTCTTAAATACTACTTTATACTCGTATGCATTTTATCAAAATATTTGTAATTTATAACGTTTTAAATACCAAAATCTTAACCCAAAAGTCATGAGTAAAAAATCCTCCAATCAAAAGAACATAGATAAACCTACAGCAAACGATGTAAAATGCTGGGATAGTAATGGTTCTACAAAAGTAGTCACGCAACGTCTTAAAGAGATGTTTGTAGAAATGGGACAAAAAACCAGAATTGAAAACGGTCAAAAACCCGCCGAGAGAGCTGTCTTTAGGAAACAACACGGTATTGCTTATGGTAATTTTGTGATCAAAGAAGATATTCCTAAAGAGTTCAAAGTAGGCATATTTGCTGGCGATTCGTATGAGTGTGCTATGCGTTTTTCAAGTGATACAACACCAACTTCATCCGATTTACATTCGACCTTAGGTGTTGGCTTAAAACTCTTTGGAGTAAAAGGAAGGAATTTATTTGGTGAAGGGGATACAGCTGATTTCATCTTTCAAAACATCGATCGGTTTTTTGCAAGAGATGCACAACAAATGTGTGAAGTGACAACTGCTGGTGTGATTGATCAAGATTACGATGCCTATCTTAATAAGCATCCAGAAGTAGGTCGGATTCTAGCTGCCATGGCAAAAGAAGAAGGAAGTTGTTTAGGAACTGACTATTGGGCAATTCTTCCGTTTGATTTAGGAAAATCACAGATTGTAAAATATCGTTTAGTTCCAGAAGAAGGGACGCCTAAAGGTGCTCCTTTTGATGATCCTAATTATTTAAGATTAGATTTAGAACGACGTCTTCGTAATGGCCCTGCCAAATTTAGATTTGAAATTCAGGTACGAACGAATGACAAAACCATGCCGCTGGATGATGCACAAGTGGTTTGGAGTACCAAAGAAAGTCCATATATCTGTATCGCAGAAGTACACATACCACAACAGGATGTGACGGCAATTGGTCAAGCAAATTTTGGATCTAACTTATCCTTTAACATCTGGAGAACACTTACTGCACATAAACCTTTAGGTTCTATAGCAGAAGTGCGTAAGACGGTTTATGAAGCGAGTGCAAATGCAAGACATCAAGCGAATGGACAACAATTACAAGAACCGAAACAACGATGTCCATTTTTTCAAG
>JBLHOX010000020.1:0-16411 GCA_047623725.1 Dokdonia sp.
GGAGAATCATTAAGAAAAGGAATTTTAAAAAAGGAATAGAACCAAATTTTAACTATAATTGTAAGATCTTTTAAAGTGGCATCATTTGACCGATATAGGTGGCACCATCACTCCGATATAGCCACTTGACTCACCATAGATATTTTATTTTACAAAGCTCATAGCGTCTGAATAATATAATTCTATATATAAGTTACTAGAGACTTTTTATTTTGCTGCAGTATCCTATAAAATGTAAATTCTATAAGAGGAGAAATGATGGAAAGAACGCATAGTGGTTTTTCGCTTTAAGCGAAAAAAATAATGAAGAGGCAAAAGTTTTATATGTCCTCATATTTTAAATAATCTCATGGCATAAAAAGTTTTTTTTGCTGCCTAGTACATTTTGATTCTGTTAGATTTATAATAATCTCTAACAAGCCGAAGTATTAAAAACACAAATAAAGTGAAGTACCATGATAAGTGAATTCCAATAACACCAAACTAAGAAATAAACTAATCATTTACGTTAGAGTTACTTTACACACTATAACCATATATAAATCAAAGATTAGATCCTTATTATATAAAATTAGTAGTAGTAAACGCTTATACATATCCTAAAAAGGGTTCATTATTTTAAATATTGACCTTTAAAGCTACCCTATATTTTACCTGTATTCTCTAAAAATGATAGAATACAGGTTTCTACCTACATCAATACTTCCTAAAACCAGTATTTCAAGAAAACACGTAACTATCTATTTATCAATATTTTGAAACACTGTTTTCCTGAAAACAGACATCTGCATTCCTAAAAACAAGTTAGCTTACGCTAAAAGACACCCTTTTTTCGAGTGATCACTAGTAGTTTAGCAGTGTCATTAATCGTAAAAATTATAACCATGAAAACAATTAGTAAAAGCAACACATTAAGTCTTGAAAAATTCCAAATAGCTAAGCTAAACAACTTACATAGTATTATGGGAGGGAGAGGTAACAATACTAATAATACAAACGAGGAAGAAGAAAACCCATCAACAACTACGGATACTTGGACGACCATGGATCCTACTCCAGCTCCAATAAGGGGGTAATCTTTAGAACAATGAAATTCTAATTAGCATATGAAAAACCAAGGGGAGAACTTATAAAAATGCTCCCCTTAAAATTAACTTTATGAAGCATCTATACCTATATATAATTATACTGAATACAATAATCACTGTATCTGTCAATGCGCAAAATAGGAATATGCTATCACCACAAATTGTTACTGATCAATATCACAATCAAAAAATCGAAGATCCCTACAGACACATTGAAAATTTATCTAATCCTGAAGTAAAAGGATGGATTAAATCCCAAAACAAAACAGCTCAATCTTTTTTAAATAACATTGAGAAAAAACAATTCCTTATTGATAAGCAAATAGAACTTGACAAAAAAAACGAATTTGTAATATCAAAACTTAAAGTTACTCATGATGAGTATCATTTTTATTTAAAAAGACTTCCTTATGAAAATGTAGCAAAATTATATTATAGAACTTCTTATGAGGGAAAAGAACATCTATTATACGATCCTATTTCATTTAATACTTCTGAGAATAAAAACTTTATTATTAATTATTTTCAACCTGATTGGATAAATTCAAAAATTGCAATTAGTCTAACAGAAAAAGGAAAAGAAATTTCTCAAATAATTATCCTAGACATAAACACTAGAAAAACGTACAAAGAAATACTTCATGAAACTTGGCCTTCTAATACTAAGGGAGTAGAATGGCTACCTGACAATTCTGGTTTTATTTATGTACGATATCCTAATGCAAGTGATTCTTCTATAAACTTTCTATTAAATAGTACTTCGTTATTACATCACATTGGAGAAAATCAAGATCAAGATGTCGCTATCTTTTCCAAAGCATTTTGCCCAGATCTTAATCTTAAAGAAGAAGATCTTCCTATCACTACTATTGAAAACCAATCTAGCAACTATATAACAGGTGCAGCTGCAGGTGTAGATTCCTACTATGATACGTATTATTTAGCTATCAACAATATAGGAGCTACCCGTTGGATTCCTCTATTCTCAAAACAAGAATTAATCAAAGATTATACGATTATAGGAGATTCTATAATATTCAAAACATCTTATAATGCCCCCAATTTCAATATAGGAATCACATCTATTAAAAACCCAAATTTCAAAACAGCCAGAATTCTTGTCCAAGAAATAAAGGATCAAGTAATTACAGATTTTGCAATAACATCAGAAGGATTATACTATGTAACAAGTAAAAATAGTGTCCAAGCAAAGCTTTTCAAAAACACACATAAACTAGACAAGGAAATTATACTTCCAAAGACGTATGGAACTATTGAACTTTCATCACACGGACAATCATATCCAAAACTCGAGATTACAGCAAAAGGATGGACTACAAACAGTGAACGATATGAGTATGTAGACAATGCGCTTACTCCTAAAAATATACATAATACCACAAGCTCAAATATATTAGACAATATTGTTATTGAAGAAATAGAAGTTACGGGACACGATGGTCAAAAAATACCATTATCAATATTCTATCATAAGGATATGGTTAAAAATGGAAAAAACCAAGTACTCATGGATGGCTATGGTTCCTATGGCCTATCTATGAAGCCTGCTATGCGTATTCATAGAACCTTATGGGTCTTGGAAGGCGGTGTGTATGCAGTTGCTCATGTAAGAGGTGGAGGAGAGAAAGGAGACGACTGGCATAAAGGAGGTTTTAAGAAATCAAAACCCAATACTTGGAAAGATTTTATTTCTTGTGCAGAACACCTTATTTCAAATCAATATACATCCCCAAAAAAACTAGCTATCTTAAGCGGAAGCGCAGGTGGGATATTAATAGGTCGTGCCATTACAGAACGACCAGATTTGTTTGCTGCTGCTATCGTAGAATTTGGATCTTTAAATATGTTGCGTTCTGAAATGCGCAATAATGGCGCCAATAATATTAAAGAATTTGGTACTACAAAAAACCCAGAAGAGTTCAAAGCATTATTAGAAATGGATGCGTATCATCATATTCAAAAAGGTGAAAAGTATCCTGCTGTTTTACTAACTGCTGGATTAAATGATCCTAGAGTCCCTGCTTGGTTCTCTGCAAAATTTATGGCAAAACTACAGGCGTATGATGCCTCTGATAATCCAAAATTATTACTCGTAGACTCAGATTCTGGACATGGAATAGACGACACAAAAACAAAGATTTTTGAGCGTTATGCTAATATCATTGCCTTTGCTTTTAAACTAACAGGACACTCTGAATATCAGTTTTAGAAATTTGTTGAGTACGCTTTCGCGAAAGCGTATACTTGCATATTAGCCTCCTATTCTAGATTAAACACACCTTCAATAATAATCTCATTATCAAATACTTATTACATTTCGCCAGAGTCATCTATAAGCCTTCCCATGTGTTATGCGTTTTATAATCAAAACGAACACGACTACTGGACACATTAATATCTGTATTTGAGACCCCTTCTACTTTAATCAGTTGTACAGCAACCACGTTCCAACCATCACATTACAGATTTTGTATGATTACTGTTGTTCTCATGGTATTATATGTAACCTTATAGGACACGCTATAGCCTGTAGATGACTTTTATCATTTTTTTTAAAAAATAGCACTCGTATTTTTGCCCTATAAACACCTTAAACAATCCTTATGAAAACAATTATAGTTCCTGTCGATTTTTCTATATACTCTGAAAATGCATTAAAAGTGGCAGCACAACTTGCTAAAAAAGAAAATGCAACGATTGTAGCTGTACATATGATGGGGTTAAGCGATGCAAATCTCACTAAAGAATATAATAGTATGGAAGGGATGTTCTTCGTAAAACTTACACAAAAACGTTTTGAAGAATTCTTAGACAAAGACTACTTAGAAGGTGTTACTGTGCTGCAAGCTGTTAAAAATTATAAGGTATTTAGTGAGTTAGATGAGGTAGCAAAAGAGCATCAGGCAGATCTTATTGTAATGGGATCACACGGTAGTAGCGGACTTCAAGAGGTTTTTGTAGGCTCTAACACAGAAAAAGTAGTGAGGACGGCAAGTGTTCCTGTACTCGTTATAAAAAACGAACATGACTTTACAAGCACAAAAGCCGTATTTGCAAGTGATTACAAACTAGAAAGTCTTGATGTTTTCAAAAAAGCAATACAGCTCTTTAAACGATTAGAAATAGAGACAAAACTAGTATACATCAACCTACCAGGAGAAAACTATAAGAGTACAAAGCAAATAGAACAACAAATCGTAGATTTTCTAGTACATCTTGATAAAACATATAGCATTATACCAGAAGACATAACCATCTATGCAGATTATTCTGTAGAGCAAGGTATTTTCAATTATGCAAATAAAGTAAAAGCAGGAGTCATCGGTATTCCTACACATGGTCGTAGAGGTTTAGCGCATTTCTTTTCAGGAAGTATAAGCGAAGACATTGTAAACCATTCTGAACTTCCTGTGATTACATTTAAGATGTAAGCATACGCTTTCGCGAAAGCATACTCAACCCATAAGCCTTCTATCTAACGGTAGCGGGCTTTATCTCTTTCTAGACTTTCCAATTCATAAACACAAATATCCTATTTTCTATTTTCCAAAGATGACTTTTGTCATCTTTTAAGAAAGCAGTTTTTTTCAAATTTGCGCTAGGTATAATAAGACTTGTTAAAAGAGTCTGAGCAAATTAAATTCGTATGGAAAGTTGTTTCCATTGTGGTGATCTTTGTAACACCACAATCATCTCTCATGATGACAAATCATTTTGTTGTCAGGGCTGTAAAACTGTTTTTGACATTCTCGATGAGAATGATCTCTCCTATTATTATGATTTAGAACACACACCAGGAACAACACCAAGTCGTATAGAAGGCAAATTTGACTTTTTAGACAATGAGCAAATTGTCTCTAAACTTCTTGAGTTTGATGAGCAAGACATTCAAATTGTCACATTACTCATTCCTTCTATACATTGTAGTTCTTGTATTTGGGTACTGGAGAATTTAAATAAGATCAACTCCGGTGTAAAAACAGCCCAAGTCAACTTCTCAAAAAAGACCGTAAATATTACGTTTTCTCCTGAGGGGATCTCCCTTAAAAATCTTGTAACACTCCTTTCTAGAATAGGATATGAACCTTATATATCACTAGATGATGCTTCAGAAAAAAAATCAACTATAGATAGAAGTCTACTTTACAAACTAGGCGTCGCTGGCTTTGCTTTTGGAAATATTATGTTTCTATCATTTCCAGAATATTTTGAGGTAAGCGAGTTTTGGTTAGAGCGATACAAATATGTGTTCAGATGGTTAATATTTGCATTTGCCATTCCTGTTGCATTTTATTCTGGCATTGATTATTTTATCGCTGCTTACAAAGGGCTGCGCTCTAAAATCTTGAATATAGATGTCCCTATCGCTATAGGAATCTCTGTATTATTTATTCGTTCTACGGTAGAGATCGCAACAGACTCTGGTTCTGGTTTTTTTGATAGCATGGCTGGATTGATTTTCTTTTTATTATTAGGAAAATTCTTTCAGCAAAAAACGTATGCATTTCTTTCTTTTGAGCGTGATTACAAATCCTATTTCCCTATTGCAGTCACACGATTGATTAAAAATTTAGAAGGTGTTGATAACGCTTTCGCGAAAGCAAAAAAAGAAGAGCAAGCACAAGTATATGATCTCAAGAAAGAGGACCGAATCCTGATCAGAAATAACGAGTTATTACCTGTAGATGCCATTCTTATAAAAGGACATGCTTTAATAGATTATAGCTTTGTTACTGGTGAAGCTGCTCCCGTCACAAAACAATCGGGAGACTACTTATATGCAGGCGGACGTCAACAAGCAGGTCCCATAGAAGTAGAAGTTTTAAAACCCGTAGAACAAAGTTATCTGACCCAATTATGGTCTAATGAAGTGTTTTCAAAAAACAAACAAAGCCTCTTTGAGTCACTTACAGATCGTATTAGCAAACGATTTACAATCACCCTTTTAATCATTGCTCTAGTTGCCACAGTCGTATGGTTATTTATAGATGCTTCTATTGCATTAAACGTATTTACAGCCGTGCTCATTGTTGCCTGTCCATGTGCTATTGCGCTAGCTGCCCCTTTTACATTAGGAAACTTAATCCGCATTTTTGGACGTCATAAATTATATATAAAAGACAGTTCGGTTATTGAACAACTGGCACATATTAATACGGTTGTTTTTGACAAAACAGGAACCCTCACGACAAGTTCAAAAAACACGATCACCTATGAAGGTGTTGCTTTAACAGAAGAAGAAGCTTCTTTATTAACGAGCACTCTCAGAGCATCTAACCACCCATTAAGTAGATCTTTATATGAGATTTTAGATAAAAATAATATCCAAACACTAGACGATTTTAAGGAAGAAATAGGACAAGGAATTTCTGGTATTATTAACAATCACTCTATTAAAATAGGTTCCTACGGTTTTGTAAACACGTCTCATAAAGAGGACTCGAAAACCTATCATAAAACAACCGTACACATAAGCACAGACAATGAGTATAAAGGATGCTATGTTTTTTACAATGAATATCGCAACGGTGTAAAAGAGGTTTTTGACCAATTAAAAACAACGATGAAAATTATTATCCTCTCTGGAGATAATGATGGCGAAAAAGCCTATTTAAAAAAGCTGCTTCCTGAAAATGCGACCTTACTTTTTAATCAAAAACCAGAAGACAAACTCCAGTATATCAAACACCAACAAAATGCAGGGAAACGTGTATTAATGATAGGCGACGGCCTCAATGATGCAGGTGCATTGGCTCAAAGTGATGTAGGAATCTCTATTTCAGAAAATGTAAATATATTTTCTCCTGCGTGTGATGGGATTTTGGATGCGTCTAGGTTTAAGGATATTCCGCAATTCTTGTCACTTTCAAAAAAAGGGATCCAAGTGATAAAACACGCTTTTATATTCTCAATTTTCTACAACTTAATAGGCTTAAGCTTTGCTGTTACTGGGAATTTAGCACCCGTTGTGGCAGCTATTTTAATGCCGCTAAGTTCTATCAGTATTGTCGTATTTACAACCGTAGTTACGTATGTACTAGGCAAAAAACTTAGTAAAATAAATACTGAGTAAGCTTTCGCGAACCTGCCTCGCCGGCAGGCAGGAGCGCACTCAAAATATATTTCTGAAAGCTGATAAAAGTCATCTTTTTTGAAAAGCATCAACCCTAATTTTACATTATAATTCAGGTAGGTATGAGTATTATTTATATGCTTTTGGCAATTAGTGTCGTTGTTGCACTCGTCTTTTTTGTGGCATTCATTGTGTCTGTAAAAAAAGGACAGTATGACGATGTCTACACACCTTCTGTACGGATGCTTTTTGAAGATGAAATTGTCAAAGAGAAAACCGATCTACCTAATAAGAAAACAACAAATAAACCAACCATACCAATCAAATTAAAAGATCAACCTAAGTAACTATGGAAGTACAACAATTTTATTACGATAATAAGATCGTGCGCAAATTCATTGTCGCAACACTATTTTGGGGAATTATAGGGATGAGTATAGGATTACTCCTCGCCTTTATGTTTTTATTCCCTAACCTCACAGACGGAATCTCTTGGTTGAGCTTTGGACGTTTACGTCCATTACATACCAACGCTGTTATTTTCGCCTTTGTAGGGAATGCCATTTTTGCAGGTGTCTACTACTCTACCCAGCGATTATTGAAAGCGCGTATGTGGAAAGATTGGTTAAGTAATCTTAATTTTTGGGGATGGCAAGCCATTATTGTAGGTGCTGCTATTACATTGCCATTAGGGTATACAACGTCAAAAGAGTATGCAGAACTAGAATGGCCTTTTGATATTGCTATTACATTGATATGGGTAGCTTTTGGAGCCAACTTAATAGGAACGATTCTTAAAAGACGTCAGCGTCACTTATATGTAGCTATTTGGTTTTATTTAGCCACATTTGTAACCGTTGCCGTATTGCATATTGTAAACAGTATGGAAGTGCCTGTTAGTGCATTAAAAAGTTACTCTATGTATGCCGGGGTACAAGATGCCCTTGTACAATGGTGGTATGGACATAATGCGGTGGCATTTTTCTTAACCACGCCTTTTTTAGGATTGATGTATTACTTTGTTCCTAAAGCAGCAAACAGACCTGTATATTCATATCGACTTTCCATTGTACACTTCTGGTCATTGATCTTTATTTATATCTGGGCAGGACCCCATCACTTATTATATTCATCATTACCAGATTGGGCTCAAAACTTAGGTGTTGCCTTTTCTATAATGCTTCTAGCACCATCATGGGGAGGGATGATTAATGGCTTACTCACCCTACGTGGTGCCTGGGATAAGGTACGCACAGACCCCGTTCTTAAATTTATGGTCGTCGCTATTACAGGATATGGTATGGCCACTTTTGAAGGACCTATGTTATCTCTTAAAAATGTAAATGCCATTGCGCATTTTAGTGATTGGGTGATTGCACACGTACACGTAGGTGCTTTGGCTTGGAATGGTTTCTTAACCTTTGGAATGATCTACTGGATGGTTCCTAAACTATTTAAAACGAAGCTTTGGTCTACTACACTTGCAAATGCTCACTTCTGGATAGGAACATTAGGTATTATCTTATACGCATTACCGATGTACGTCGCTGGATTTGTACAAGCGTCTATGTGGAAACAATTTAATCCAGATGGAACATTAACCTATGGTAATTTCTTAGAAACGGTAAGTGAAATCATCCCAATGTACTGGATGCGTGCTATAGGAGGTACGATGTTTATTATAGGAGCCTTAATAGGGGTCTTTAATATTATTATGACAGCACGTGCTGGAAGTAAAGTAACCGATGAACTTGCCGAAGCTGCTCCACTACAAAGAGTCACAAAAAAACGTACTACAAAAGAAGGATATCATACATGGTTAGAAAGACGCCCTGTGAAGTTAACCATCTTTGCGACCATCGCTATTCTTATAGGAGGTATGGTACAGATTATCCCATCATTGATGGTAGATGATTATGTTCCTATCATTTCAAGTGTAAAGCCATATACGCCTCTTGAATTAGAAGGACGTGATATTTATATACGAGATGGTTGTGTCTCTTGTCACTCCCAAATGATACGCCCTTTTAGAAGTGAAGTAGAACGTTATGGGGAGTACTCCAAAGCTGGGGAATATGTATACGATCACCCTTTCTTATGGGGAAGTAAACGTACAGGACCTGATCTTATGCGTATAGGCGGAAAGTATAGTGATAACTGGCATCTCAACCACTTCTATGATCCACAAAGCACCTCATCAGGATCTATTATGCCATCTTACAAATGGATTATTAAAAACAAACTTGATAAAGGAAGTACGCAAGATAAAATGGAAGTGATGCTCTCTTTAGGAGTTCCCTATACCAAAGAAGATATAGAACGCGCCTATGAGTGGATGGACGAACAAGGAACTCAGATAGAAAAGAACCTCTATAATGATCCCGATTTTGCAAAAACATACGAAGCTGATAAAAAATATGCTTTAGAAAATGGAGAAGAATTTATAGAAATGAGAAATCGTGAAGTAGTGGCTTTAATTGCATACCTACAACGAATGGGGACTGATATTAAAGTAAAAAACGGTGATGACAGCACCCTTAATATAAACGAATAACGCTATGCTAAAATTTATAAAAGGAAACCTAGAAAACATAGATGGAGTTGAGGTCTACCCGATCATCTCATTATTGATATTCTTCATCTTCTTTGCAGCACTTTTTTGGTGGGTATTCACCGCAAAAAAAGCACATATTGAAACGGTAAGTAATATACCGTTAGAAGACGACACCATCATCCAAAAAGAAATACAACTATGAGAACAACAGCATCATTTTTAAGAATACTAGGGTTTTCAATTTTTGGCTATTTATTCCTAGAGTATGTAGGCACCACTGGAGACACGTCTGTCTTTATAGAAAAACCATGGATGTGGATTATTTTTGGAGTGATCATCTTCTTTTATATCGCAGCCGAAATATGTGCCGCTGCGCTAAAAGGAATCCTTTACAAAACATTATCTCCAGAAGCTAAAACGAGATATGATGAGAAGGTCACTTTAGAAAAAGAAAAACAATTCGGATGGATTAAAGAGAAATATAAAAAATCATTAGGGACTAAGGCTCTTGAAGAAGAACATGAGATTATACTAGATCATAACTATGATGGTATCAAAGAGCTTGATAATGATTTACCGCCTTGGTGGGTGTATATGTTCTATGGTTCGATTGTATTTGCTGTGATCTATTTAGTACGCTTTGAAGTATTTAACGATTACAATCAAGTAGAAGAATATGAAATTGCGGTGGCAGAGGCAAAATTAGAAATCGAAGAATGGAAAAAGACAGCCAAAGATCTTGTAGATATTAATACTGTAACACTTCTTACAGAAGCTTCTGATCTAAAAGCAGGTCAAACCATTTTTAATAACAACTGTGTGGCTTGCCATAAAATTGATGGCGGTGGCGGTATAGGTCCTAATCTTACAGACCAAAATTGGATTCTAGGAGGTGGAATTAAAAATGTGTTTAAAACCATATCAGAAGGAGGTCGTGATGGAAAAGGAATGATTGCTTGGAAAACAGAGCTAAGCCCCGCAGAAATGGCACAAGTTGCTAGTTATCTACTCACACTGGAAGGAACCACTCCTGCAGAGCCTAAAGCTCCTGAAGGCGATATTTGGATAGATCCTAATGCTCCTGAAGAAGCGACACCAGAAGTACAAGAAGTCACTACAGATTCTACCGCAGTAAAAATCACGATGAATAAGTAAGTATTCGCTCCAGCCTGCCAGTAGGTAGGTTCACGAAAGTGAAGTTTATACTGAGTTAATCGAAGTACAAAAGCAGAAACAAGCACTATGGCAGAGCAAGGTCAAGATACTTTTAGAGATACCCTAGGAACGCTTAACGATCAAGGGAAGCGTGCTTGGGTATTTCCTAAAAAGCCAGATGGCAAATGGTATGAATATCGCAAATATGTGAGTTATGTATTGTTGATCTTCTTGTTTGCTGCGCCCTTTGTAAAAATAGGTGGGAACCAGTTTTTGATGTTTAATGTATTAGAACGTCGTTTCAATATTTTTGGATTTCCTTTTTGTCCACAAGATTTTCATTTATTTGTAATTATGATGCTTATAGGCATCGTGTTTGTGATCCTTTTTACGGTTGCCTTTGGGCGGTTATTCTGTGGTTGGGTATGTCCCCAAACTATCTTTATGGAAATGGTTTTTCGTCGTATTGAATACTGGATAGACGGGGATCGAGGCAAACAAATACGCCTTTCTAAAATGCCCTGGAATAAAGAAAAGATTAGAAAAAGAGTTCTAAAATGGTTTATTTTCTTTGTGATTTCATTCCTCATAGCAAATGTATTTCTAGCGTATCTCATCGGTAGTGATCAGTTAATACGCTATATCACAGACGGTCCCTTAAAACATCAAAGCACATTAGTCTCGCTTCTCATTTTTACAGGAGTATTCTATTTTGTCTTTGCATGGTTTAGAGAGCAAGTATGCATCATTGTCTGTCCTTATGGTAGACTACAAGGAGTTCTATTGGACAACAAATCTATTGTGGTTGCTTATGATCATAAACGTGGAGAAAAAGAAGAGGGCCGTGCTAAGTTTAAGAAAAATGAAGATCGACCTACGACAGGAAAAGGAGATTGTATCGATTGTTTTCAATGTGTACATGTCTGTCCTACCGGTATTGATATTCGTAATGGGACACAGTTAGAATGTATCAACTGTACGGCTTGTATTGATGCTTGTGATCACATGATGGAGAAGGTGAATCTGCCTAAAGGATTAATACGCTATGAGAGCGAAGATAATATTGAAAAGAAGAAAAAATTCACCTTTTCACCACGCTTAAAAGGATATACCGTTGTACTAGGAATTCTCACTGCTGTACTTATAGGAATGTTGTTTTTACGCAACGATGTTGAAGCGCGTATTCTCCGTTTACCAGGACAACTATATGAACGTAAAGCAGATAATATTATTAGTAATGTGTACACCTTCAAACTGGTCAACAAAACCGTAGAAGATATAAGCAATGTTCATTTTGAGTTATTGTCTCATAAAGGAACGATCAAGCTGGTTTCTCACGATGACTTTAAAGTAGAAGGCCAAGGACTGGCAGAAGGCACACTATTTATAGAAATAAATGCGAGTGCCCTTAGTGGAGATAAAGACCGACTAGAAATAGGGGTGTATAGTGATGTTGTTTTAATAGAAACGACCACCACAAGCTTTTTGGGTCCTAGGAGTTATAAATAATTGTCCGCTGGAGTTTATACTGAGCTACGTCAAAGTGCGAAAGCGTCTAAAGAACCTAAAAAGTAGGAACCAACTGCGTGAGGTATTGCAGTGGTTACCCCACAGCCTGACGAAGGAAGTGCGAGGCGTAAAAACGGAAAGCCCGACCTGATTCCTGAACGTAGTGAAGGATAAAGGTCACGCCCAAAATAGTAGGACTATGAATGAGTTAGTAAACCACCTCGGGGCAAGTCAACGAGGCATTTTAAGGGAAAAACCATTTAATTTCGAGGCAAGCCTCGGAGCATTCAAATCTCGATTATCGAGTAAAAAATGTTGCCAAGGATGTAAAAATGGACAGCCAGGACAAAATGAATCCTGTAAAGCCAAATTACTGATGGAGCAACTAGAGAAAAATAAGACAAGTACTATAAAAACTGACGTTTAATTAACAAAAGATACCCACCTGCGTGGGCATGCATTATGAAATGGAATTGGGGAACAGGTATTGTTGTATGTATGGTCGCTTTTATGAGTTTTATACTCTATATGGTGATTACGATGAGTACAGATAAAAAGTATCATCACGATCTCGTGACCGAATCGTACTATGCAAAAGAAATGGCATATCAAACAGAAATTGATGCCGAAACAAACACCAATAATCTTAAAGAAAACATAGAAGGAAAAAAGACAACAGAAGGATGGCTACTGTCCTTTCCTTCAGAACTAGATCCTTCTAAAATCACAGGAAATGTGTTCCTATACCGACCGTCTAATCAGAAGCTGGATTTTGACTTTCCAATAGTCCTTTCCGGATCAAATTTGCTCATACCTGACAAACAGATGATAGCCGGTCGGTGGAACATTACCATCGAATTTGAATACAATAATAAAACGTATTTGTATAAAAAATCAATTGTGTATTAATGTTGTATGCTGCGCTCATATTTGGTCTATTAGGAAGTTTTCACTGCGTGGGTATGTGTGGTCCTATTGCTTTTTTATTGCCTTTAGATCGCAAAAACAAGTCTAAACGCATGCTACAAATATTGAGCTATCATTCGGGGCGTATCTTTATGTATGCCATTCTGGGGATGGCATTTGGTATTGTTGGAAAAGGGTTGAATCTATTTGGGATACAGCAACAATTGTCAATAGGTGTTGGATTGCTTATGATTGTAAGTATCCTATTGCCTATCAAAGTTTTTAATCGTTATAATTTTTCAAAACCTATTTATAAAGCAGTAGGCAAAATAAAAAGCGCGATGGGAGCTGAACTTAAAAAGAAAAAACCAAGCACCTTTTTTACGCTAGGGTATCTTAATGGACTCTTGCCTTGCGGGCTTGTATATATGGCCATTTTTGGTGCACTAGCAGCTGGAGGGCCTTTAAAGGGAAGTCTGTATATGGCTGTTTTTGGGTTGGGCACCATACCGCTCATGACGACCGCTATATATCTAGGTAATTTTTTAAAAAGCGAAGTAAAACAACGTATTGTAAAAGCAATACCTGTCGTTGTTGTGGTGATAGGAATGCTTTTTATACTAAGAGGATTGGGATTAGGTATTCCCTACATCTCTCCTTCTCAAATGGTCACTGTTGAACAGGTGGGAACGAATCATAGTTGTCACTAAATCCAGATTATGCAATAGAACTTCGTGATGATGCTTGAAGAAGCAATAAAATATGACGTTTTCTGAGTTTTAGCATAGCAGTTTACCCTGAGCGTAGCCGAAGGGCTATGGTTAAACTAAAAACCTGTACTCAGCTTGACTGGGTAACTAGTGTAATGGTATATTTTGAAGCATCTTCAAATTGTAATAGATTTTCTATTGCATAATGTGGATTAAACTATTAATAATTAAAATATTTATAATATGAAAAATCTAATCGTACCTTTAGTTAATTGGGGAATGGGTGCTATTCTTATAGCTGTATTTGCAGTTGTCTGTATTGTTATGGTCGCTGTGGTATATAGTCTGGCAAGTAATGATAAAAAGGTAGATAAAGGGCAAAATGAAGAGTGAAGTATTTGCCATTTTCAAAGTAGATATTATGCTAACAAAACACTTCCTCTTCAACAAAAGGTTATTATGGTTGTATACGCTTTCGCGAAAGCGGTATCTGAATAAATATCCATTTCATAAAGAAAGGAAAGCATCACACTTTCCTTTCTTCTCACTATAAACATCAAAAAAAACCGTATTCACTACACTGTCATAGAAAACAATTGCGTCTCAGGCTTTTTACGTTGTAAGCGCATATCAAAGGGCAAGCAAATGTTGCGTATAAACGGACGCCCTTTTTTAGTCACCTCTATTTTTTGAGCATAGATGTTGATGAATCCATCGTTTTCAAGTTCTTTTAATTTGACAAGTACCTCTGGAAGTTCTGGAAAGTACAAAGAAGGGTTTTCCCAGGATGTCTCAAAGCTACACATCAAATTAAGGATATGTTTACGTACGATGAGATCTTCATCTGTCAAGATATGTCCTCTATAAATAGGGAGAATTCCATCATCAACAAGTTGTTGGTACTCTTCTATATTTTTTACATTTTGAGCAAAGCTATACCAACTATCACTTATAGCCGATACGCCTAGTCCTATCATCACTTGTGTTTTGCTAGCAGTATACCCCATAAAATTTCTATGAATAGTACCTTTTTGTTGTGCTTCATATAAGGCATCTGTTTTTAAAGCAAAATGATCCATCCCAATCTCCACATAGCCTGCTTTGGTAAGCATGTATTTACCAATCTCATATTGTTTACGCTTTTGAGCTGGCGAAGGCAAGTCTTTTTCTTTAAAACCTCGTTGTCCATTTCCTTTCATCCAAGGGACATGCGCATAGCTATAAAACGCAATACGATCTGGTCGTAATGTAATAGTCTTGTTGATGGTATTAATGACATCATCCTGAGTCTGAAATGGGAGTCCATAAATAATATCATGTCCTACAGATTCATATCCTTCTGCTCTAGCATCTGATGTTGCTCTTTCTACATGTTCAAAAGGCTGCAGACGATTAATCGCTTTTTGTACAATCGCATTATAATCTTGTACTCCATAACACACACGTGTAAAGTTGTGCGCCTTAAGTGTCTTTAAATGTTCTTTGGTTGTATTATTAGGATGTCCTTCAAAACTTAATTCACAGTTGTATGCTTGTCTAGCAATAGTAAAAATACCAGACAATAATCTATCAAAATGTACTGGCGAAAAAAAAGTGGGTGTTCCTCCTCCTAAATGAAGTTGTTTGATGATTGGTTTTTCATCAAACAACTCCTGGTACAATAAAAATTCTTTTATAATGGATTGTATATAGGGAACTTCAACTTCATGGTTTTTTGTAATACGTTTATTACAACCACAAAATGTACACATGCTTTCACAAAATGGCAAGTGAATATATAAACTTATACCCTCGCTTTTATTGCTTTCGCGAAAGCTATCCTGTCCTGTTTTCTTCCAATCTTTTAAGAAGAATTGTTCTTGATCCCAATAAGGTACCGTTGGATAACTGGTATATCTTGGTCCGGCTACATTGTATTTTGAAATAAGTGTACACATAAGAGTTGTGTTTTTAAACCCGCATTATGTATTAGAACTTTACAATGAGGGTGGAAATAGTAATAAAATATGACGTTTTCTGAGTTTTAGCATAGCATCGCTATGGTTAAACTCAAAACCTGTACTCAGCTTGACTGGGTAACTAGCGCAGCGATATATTTTGCAGCTGCTTCAAGACGAAATAGATTTTCTAATGCATAATGCGGGTTAAAACAATAATCCTACAGAGATCGTTAGTAAGCTCACCGCCACACTTGTGATTAAAAGGTTAAGTACTAAGTTTGGTTTTTGTACGGTTAAAATAGATGCATTGTGTGCACTGCAAGCAGCAACAACAAAGAAAACTTGTGTCATCTGAGAAAATCCGTTGCCCTGCATCATCGTAGTCATCACAGCGATAGAACCTAAGCAGGTAGAAAATATAATCGCTAGTGCTGAATAACCAATAAAATTTTCAT
>JBLHOX010000021.1:0-16294 GCA_047623725.1 Dokdonia sp.
CAAAAAGAAGGTTTAAAATGGAACTAAGAAATCTAGCTATTGCTATGATTGTTCTAAAATGTGAAGGAAAATTAGACCATTTTGAAACCTAAAAAAAAATGGCCGGAATTTCTTCCGACCATGACTAAGCAATGCTCGCCTTTTTCTATTGTCCTATTTTTCCAAATTCAAAAGTAAATATTTTGTGAATGAAAATTAAAATATATGTATTAACATCAATTTTAGCACTAATAATTGGGTGTAAAGTTCCTGAAGGTACTACAGGATTAAAAATAGATAAAAACGAAAAAGGGCTTTTGCCTGCTATTTTAAAAATGAATACAGAATTAAATATGACGCCTAGTTTTTCAATTAAAACAATCGATAGTACGATATCTTGGAACCCAAAAACGTTTCATTTTATTGAACTAGATTGTGATTTTATGAAAGAGTTATTTTCTAAAAATATACTTGTATTATCATTTACAACAAAATCTGATAATTCGGTTGTTTCGGGTTTAGATAATGCAAAAAGAGAGGGTATTTATTTTATTGATCTAGAGTCAGAAAAAGTGCTGTTTATTAAATTTGAAAATGAAATAACATTACCTGCTTATGCCAGTTGGCTATCTCCTCACTCAAATAGGAAAGGAATTCTAGATGTTAATTTTGATACGAATACTTTACTATTAATAGATGGTTCAAAAAATGAGTACACGTATGAATTAACAGAAATAAAAAAACCTTTTCCCATTACATGTAGTATATGATGAGAAAAGGCTGAATTTGTTGTATTAAAAGAAAGACTATCTAATAATTAACTTCTGTACACTATTCTGTACACGTATAAGATATACGCCAGATGATAAATTTGAAGTTTCTATTGTTTTAGAGGTAGTCATATTAGATGAAATTTCCAATACTATTTTTCCAGTAATATCATAGATAATGATATCTTGTAACACTTGAGTAGTTGTTATTGTTACAGAGGTAGTCGCTGGATTTGGGTACATAGAAACAGGAGTGATTTCAAAATCATCTGTAGCTAAAAGATCAAAAGGATCCTCAGCTGGAACTCCTCCCCATATTAATGTAGCAAAACTTGGATTATCTATAAAAGGATTACGACTACCATATTCTACTTCTAATTGTGGATTACGTTGGTTTTCTACAGCAGATACTGGATCTTCTACATTCCAGTTTAGAAAAACTTGAAGCATATCTGTTCCTCCTTCTGTAGGTCCTATTCCTGTAAATTCAGGAAGGCACTGCTCTCCATATCGTACATACATGTACATAATAATACGAGCAATATCTCCTTTCCATTCATCTCCAGGATACCAGTTTCCAGAATTTACATCTCCTGAATTTCCAGAACCATCATCAAACCTTTTAGAACCACGATTTCCATTACGCTGCACATCACTTGGTCTTAAATTATGTGGATCTGCAACAATGCCTGTAGCACTGTTTGTAGCATCTCCCATTGGAGGGATTGATCTACTCCTTGGGAATACGTGTTCACGATTATACTCACAACTATCTCCTCCAAAATTGTCTTTATCCCTAGTTCTGTCTGTTGTACAATTCCCATCTGTATCATTAAAACCGTAGACTAGAAGCACATCATTACTATTGGTAGGATCTATATCTGTTATTAAAAAAGAATCTCTTACATCTCCATAATTGTAATCTTCATTAAAAGAAGAGAGTTTAAGTTGTAATTCCGAATATAAATCTAGCCCAGTAAGTGTAAGATCTACATCGTCATAATAAGGTTGTTGCGCGTTTAATTGTGTTACACAAATAGTAATAAATAATAGTAATAGTCTTTTCATGTTTTTTAAAATTCTTTTTACGCTTTTCGCGAAAGCAAAGCCATATAAAATCCATCATACCCAGTTTTTGCAGGACTTATTGTTTTGTCTTTCACAAGTGAGAAATGAGCACCTTCTTCGGTAGCTAAAAAAGATTTGATTTGCCCTTGATTTTCTTGTGGTAGGATAGAACAAGTAGCGTACACCATTTTTCCACCAGGTTTTACAATCTTACTATAAGACTGTAAAAGTTCTGCTTGACGATCAATTACTTTCTGAACAAAATCAGGTTGTAATTTCCATTTGAGATCAGGACTTCTCTTGATCGTACCCAATCCTGTACAAGGAGCATCTATTAAAACTCTATCGGCTGTAGCAAATAACTTTTTAAACACTTTGCTGCTATCTATAACGCGTGGCTCTATATTATGAGCTCCTGCGCGCTTAGCACGTCTTTTGAGTTCTTTAAGCTTGCCTTCATAGATATCCATAGCAATGATTTGCCCTTTGTTTTCCATCAGCGCGGCTAGGTGTAATGTTTTTCCTCCTGCACCAGCACAAGCATCTACAACTCGCATTCCAGGTTGCACCTCTAGGAAACGGGCAACACGTTGCGAAGAAGCATCTTGTACTTCAAAAAAGCCATTTTGAAATGCTTCTGATGTAAACACATTTTTACGAACGACAAGTTGTACTGCGTCTGGATATTCTTCTACAAGTAAAGTGTCAATATCTTGATCGGCAAGAACATTACGTAAGTTTTTTGGAGTTGTTTTAAGGCTATTGGCTCTTAAAACTACAGGAGCTTGTGTATTTAATGCGGCAAGCTCTTCATCCCATTTTTTGCCTAATGCTTCTTCACCTAATGCATCCATCCAATCTGGAATAGATTCTCTATATTTTCTGATTTTTGATAACTCATCAAAACGTCCTTTAATACGTCTAGAAGGAACAGGCTCTATTTGTTTCCAGTCTGGAATTTCAATACCTCTTAAGGTTGCCCATACGGCAAAAAGCCTAAAAAGGTTAGGCCTTGAGTAAGGAGCTTTTGTTTCAGCAATTTCAGAATATAATCGTTTCCAACGAACGATGTCATATACTGTTTCTGCTATAAACCCACGGTCACGAGCACCCCAGCGTTTATCAAATTTAAGTACCTGTCTTAAAACTTTGTCTGCTTGTTTCTCCTCATTAAATATGAGGTTTAAAGCGTCTACGGCTGCAAAAACAAGATTACGATGTAATTTCATAATTTCTATTATGATGCAAAGGTATTGCTTCTTGTATTAATAGTTCTATTTTTGATA
Source organism: Dokdonia sp. (assembly GCA_047623725.1). GTDB lineage: Bacteria > Bacteroidota > Bacteroidia > Flavobacteriales > Flavobacteriaceae > Dokdonia. Next base: position 3,104 of record JBLHOX010000021.1, read on the forward strand.
AAATTTAAACCATGCGAATCGTCATTTTTATATTCTTTATTGTTTGTTTTTCTTGTGCTAAAAAGGAGGAGACAATTGTTTTTACGCCTATATCTAATGTGGCTATAGATGTAATTTATTCAGATTCTACGAGTATAAGAGCTGTTGAGGTATCAGGTAAAGAGGTACTTTTTGCAGGAAGTAAAGGAAAGTATGGTCATTTTGAAATCAATACAGATACCGTTTCTAAAAATGCCAACGTAATTTCTTCCTATTTTAAGTCTAAAAATAGTGGTGTCATAGATTTTCTAGATAAGAAACCAGCGTTTAGATCATTAGCCAATACTACAGATGCATTTTTTATTCTTAGTATAGATAATCCAGCACTATTATATAGAATTCATAAAGTAACAGGTAAGATTGATTTAGTCTATATAGAGCAAGTAGAAGGTGTGTTTTATGATGCTATGACTTTTTGGAATGATACAGAAGGTATTGCTATGGGAGATCCAGTAGATGGGTGTCTATCTATTATTATTACAAGAGATGGGGGAGCTACTTGGGAGAAGAAAGATTGTACTTCTATCCCAGCTACAGCTACTGGAGAAGCGGCTTTTGCAGCTAGTGATACAAATATTAAAGTAGTTGGTGATCATGCTTGGATTGTTACTGGAGGTTTGAAGTCACGTATTCTATATAGTTCAGATAAAGGGAAAACCTGGCAGTTATTTGATACTCCCATACACCAAGGAACAGAAACTTCAGGCGCCTATAGTATGGACTTTTATGATGCTAATCAAGGTATTATATATGGAGGTGATTATACAAAACCCGAATTAGCTATTTCTAATATAGCAACCACTATAGATGGCGGTAAAACGTGGAAAACAACTACAGAAAATGCAAATCAAGGCTATAAGAGTTGTGTGCAGTATATACCTAATAGTAACGGAAAAGAACTTATTGCTTTAGGATTTACAGGAATTTCGTATTCTCACGATGGGGGAGACCATTGGGAAGAAATTTCTAATGAATCACTCCTAAGCTTTCGATTTTTAAATGATAGTGTTGGGTATGCAGGAGGGAAAAATAAGTTAGTAAGACTTACTTTCCGCCGTTAGTACGTCTACCAAAATTCCCTCTTCTTTCTTTCATTTTTTGTAAAAGACTACGTTTAAAATCTTCTTCAGCTTTTAAGAGTTTAAGAATCTTTTTTGAGGATAGGACACTTTTAAGTTCTAATATTAAGCGTTCTTTTATATCTAATTTGTCTTGTGCCGTTTTTGATAATGTGTTTAATGCTATTTCGCCCTCTTTTTCTGATAGCTGATCAAAACGATTTTTAAGATCTCCTAATAGCTTGCGCTCTTGTCGCCTTAACGTTTCCATTCCATCTTCATAAGAATTATAGATAGGCCAGAACTGTTGCGCTTCTTTTACAGAAAGATCAAGTTGATCAGTAATAAAGGCAATCTTTAAAGATTTGATTTGTTCTCTATTTGGTCTTTGTGCGATGGCTAGTGTTGAAAATACTAACGTCAGGATAAGAATTATTTTTTTCATGGTATTATTGAGTCATAAGATCATATTGATCTGTTGTTATATCGAGATATTCTAGTACCTCTGCGTCTTCTAATTGTATGGTATTAGATAAATTATCAAGCTCTTCGTCTGTCAATAATTCACCTAGGTCATACGCTGATAAAAAACTATGATCAGTTTCTAAGTATGCTGCTATCGTATCATTTTCTAAAGAATCAAAAGTATTCAAAGTATTAGATGGACTTAAGGCAAATAATAATATGATAATTGCAGCAACACTTGCCGCAGCATACATCCATTTACTTTTAAATAGCGAGACTACTTTTGTTGGTTGTTGTGTTTGCTGTACTAGCTTTTCAGAGAAATTAGAAAAATACCCTTCAGGAACTGTGAAACCAGCATCTCTATTTGGGCCTACCATTTCTTCAAATTCAATTTGAACTTGCAAACGTTCTTGAAAATCTATAAAATAATCATCAGGAACTTTATAATTTGTTGTTTTTGGTATGTCTTTATGATCTTCCATACATATATAATCTAATAGCTTTTACTACGATATGTTTTTTAAATATTCTGTAATCTTTTTTGTTGCAATGTGGTACGAACTTTTTAATGCGCCTACAGAAGTATCCATAATTTCGCTGAGTTCTTCGTAAGTAACATCTTCAAAATATTTCATTTTAAAAACAGCTTGTTGTTTATCAGGAAGACGTTGAATCGCTCTTTGCAATTTAAGTTGAATTTCATCTCCTTCAAAATAGATGTCACTTTCTAAAGAATTTATAAGCCTGTCTTGTAATGCTTCACTTGATATTTGATATTGTTTTGCTCTTTTATTTAAAAATGTAATAGATTCATTTGTAGCAATCCGATATAACCACGTATACAACTTGCTGTCTCCTTTAAATGAAAGAATACTACGGTGTACCTTAATAAAAACATTTTGCAAAACATCATCTGTGTCTTCATGATTCTTTACCATGTGGCGTATATGCCAGTATAGACGTTCTTGGTACTGTTGAACCAAAGTATTAAAAGCAGCATGGTTAGGTTGCTTCTTTAAGTCTTCTATAAGCTGACTTTCTTTTGTTTGGGTTTGTATCACGATACTTTGACTTCTTTTTTATCAAAAAGTTTAATCTTAAATAAATATTAATTTTTCATTGATAATGAATGAGTTATGGCTAGTTATGATTTAAAAAAATCGATAAAACGCACATTTTTTCGGATTAAGTGCAATATTCTTTGTTTATTAACAACTATCCTGTTATATTTGAACTATCATTAAACAATGATTGACCTACATGAAACCCCAAATTCATAATGTTGATTAAATTTTAATATGCTTTTTGATATCGCGAGCCCCAAATGTGGTATCAATAAAGTTCTTACTTAACCTGAGAAAGCTACTTTTTTTTAAGTAGCTTTTTTTATTCAAAAGATTGCATCGCCACTAGATTATTATAGACTCCTTTTTTGTCAAGTAACTCTTGATGTTTTCCTTGTTCTACAATAACACCTTTTTGCATGACAACTATTTGATCTGCATTTTGAATGGTAGATAAGCGGTGTGCGATGACTATAGAAGTTCTATTTTGCATCATGTTTTCTAATGCTTTTTGAACTAAACGTTCACTTTCTGTATCTAGCGCCGAAGTAGCTTCGTCCAGAATCATAATAGGTGGGTTCTTTAATACAGCTCTAGCAATAGATAAACGTTGTTTCTGTCCACCACTTAGCTTATTACCACTATCTCCTATATTTGTATCAATACCTTCTGGTAGATCTTTTACAAACTCCCAGGCATTAGCTATTTGTAATGCATCTATAATCTCTTGATCTGTGGCATCTTCTTTTCCTAGATTGATGTTATTTCTAATACTATCATTAAATAGGATCGCATCTTGAGTTACCAATCCCATTTGCTCTCTCAATGATTTTTTAGTCACTTCTTTGATAGGCGTACCATCTATTTTAATGACCCCTTCATTTACATCATAAAAACGAGTGACTAGATTTGCAATCGTACTTTTTCCAGAACCAGATTGTCCTACTAATGCAACAGTATGCCCTTTTGGAACTTTTAAAGAGAAGTTTTTTAAGACAGCTTCTTGATCATATTTAAAAGAAATATCCTCTATGGTAATCTCTTTAGAGAATGGAGGTGCTATTTTTGCATTTGGAAGGTCTTGTATTTCTGTTTCTGTTTCTATAATTTCTAAAATCCTTGCAGCAGCAGCATCTCCTCTTTTTACAGAATAACTCGCTTTTGCAATCGCTTTTGCAGGAGTTAAAATTTGATACGCAAGTCCCATATATGCAATAAACGTAGCTCCATTTAATCCCGCGTCTGCGCTTAGTACCATATTTCCACCATACCAAAGTAATGTTCCTATAACAGTAATTCCTAAAAACTCACTCACAGGAGACGCTAGGTTTTGTCTATGGGTAAGACCATTACTATAGTTTTTGAAACGTTCTGTTGATACTTCAAAGTTGTCTTGTAAACGTTCTTCTGCACTAAAACCTTTAATGATTTTTAAATTTGCTAGTGTCTCTTCCACAAGTGAAAGCAAATACCCTTGTTCAGCTTGAACTAGATTTGATTTCTTTTTAAGCGTCTTTCCAATACGAGAAATAATAAATCCAGCAACAGGAATAAAAATAAACACAAACAGTGTAAGTTGTGGGCTTATAAAAAGCATACTACCTATCGCAAATATGATATTAAGAGGTTCTCTTACAAATAACTCAAGTATAGATAAGAAAGAGTGCTGCACTTCAAGAACATCAGAAGTAATTCTAGCAATGGTATCTCCTTTTCGTTTTTCTGAATAAAAACTAAGATTTAGATCTAATATACGTTTGTACATCACGTCTCTTATATCTTTAAGAACTCCATTACGTAGATATGTGATAAAGAAGTTTGCTAGATACCCAAATACGTTTTTTAAGAAGAAAACGACGATGACAATACCTACCATGATTCCTAGTACATATACTTCTCCGTGCTCATCTATTTTTACATTAATAAAGTAATTAAGACTATTTTCTAGATATTCTTTTAAACCAGAATCTTCGCTATAAATAGGTTGTGTTTTGATAGGTTCCACTTGTTTAAGTAAAACCGTAAGCATAGGTATCAACGAGATAAAAGACAGCGTTCCAAATAAGGCATACAGAACATTAAAAATGATATTTAAAATTCCAAATTTTTTATAAGGAAGCGCAAAGCGCAAAATCTTTTTAAAGTAGTTCATAAGAGATGTTACGCTTTCGCGCCTGCCTGCCGGCAGGCAGGAAAGCAAAATTAATTTATACGCCTAGTGCATTTTTTATGCCAGCAATACGGTTGTCTAATTGCGCTGAAATTGTGTCATAGTCTTCCAAACTATCTAAAGGCTCATTCACACTGATATAAAACTTCACCTTAGGTTCTGTACCACTCGGTCTAGCAGCTATTTTACTTCCGTCTTCTGTATAATAGATAAGTACGTTAGATGCTGGAATTTCAATAGATTCTGTAGCTCCAGTTTCTATAATTGTCGCTATTTGAGATTGATAATCTTCTACGCGTATTACTTTACTATTATTGATTTCTTTCATAGGGCGTTCACGCAAATCTGCAAGCATTTGCTTGATTTCGGCTGCGCCAGATTGTCCTTTTTTTACAAGTGAGATCAGCGATTCTTTGTAAAAACCGTGAGAAACATATAGATCTTTTAATATCTGATACAATGTTTTGCCTTGTGCTTTTGCGCTAGCAGCAATCGTACACGCCAATAATGTAGCGGTCACCGCATCTTTATCCCGCACAAAATCTCCTACCATATATCCGAAGCTTTCTTCTCCACCACCTATAAAATATTGTTCAGGATGATCATTAATCATCTTCGCAATCCATTTGAAACCAGTAAGACCTGTTTTACATTCTACATCATAAGATTGTGCAAGTACATCCATCATAGGGGTAGATACAATGGTAGATCCTATAAAAGGGTCGTTGTGGTTGTTTTTGCTTTCGCGAAAGCGTTCTAACAAATAATCCGTCATTAAAATCATGGTCTGATTTCCATTTAGGATTGCTAGTTTCCCATCATCGCCACGTACGGCAATACCTAATCGGTCACAATCTGGATCGGTTCCAATCACAATATCTGCATTTTGGGCTTCTCCTAATTCTAAAGCCATCTTTAAAGCAGAAGGTTCTTCAGGGTTTGGAGAGGCAACCGTAGGGAAGTTTCCGTCGGGAACAGCCTGTTCTTTCACAATATGAAGGTTTGAAAAGCCTGCTTGTCTCAGAGTGTCTGGAACAAGGGTTATAGAGGTCCCATGTAAGGATGTAAATACAACAGTAAGGGCTTCTTTTTGTTGAGATGTCACATCTGATGTCACATTTGCAACACTCGCATCTATAAAGGCTTTGTCTACTTCTGTATCTATATAGGTAATACGTTCTGCTTGTTCTTGAAACTGAATATCTTTAAAATCTAAACGTTCTATCTCTTCAATAATCTCTTTATCCTGTGGCGGGACTAGTTGTCCTCCATCTACCCAGTATACTTTGTAACCATTATATTCAGGTGGATTATGGCTTGCCGTAAGGACAATACCACACTGGCAATCTAAATGTTTTACAGCAAAACTAAGCTCTGGAGTAGGTCGTAAATCGGAGAATAAAAAAACATCTATTCCGTTGGCAGAGAATACATCAGCGACAATTTTAGCAAGTTCTTTACTGTTGTGTCTGCAATCATAAGCAATAGCAACTTTTAAAGGGGTGTTAGGAAATGATCTTTTAAGGTAATCAGAAAGTCCTTGCGTATTTTTTCCTAAGGTGTACTTATTGATCCTATTGGTGCCTGGTCCCATAATACCACGCATACCACCTGTACCAAACTCTAGGCTTTTGTAAAAACTATCTTCAAGTTCTTCAGGGTTATGGGCAATAGTGTTTTTTATAGCATCTTGAGTTTCTGTATCAAAAGTGTCAGTAAGCCAAGTATTTGCTTTATCGAGAATTTCAGGTTTGTGATAGATCATTTTTTGAGTAATGTTTGTAGTACAAAAATACGTTTTTGTGTTAATTTTTATCGGTAATTACTATTTTATACTTAATATCTATGATATTTGAGTTAAACTTAATCAAAACAGTTTTTAAACCAAGCCAAACCATTGAAATTATTATTTAGCATTATCGTTTTTATTTTTTTTTCAATAAAAGTCTCCGCACAGCGAGATGCTGCTAATTGGTATTTTGGTAATTTTGCTGGATTAGATTTTAATTCTGGTGTTCCCGTAGTAATAGATGATGGGGCATTGGATACTACAGAGGGTTGCTCAGCAATTTCTGATAAGGATACAGGAGATATTCTTTTTTATACAGAAGGAACTACAGTCTGGAATAGGAATAATGATGTGATGTCTAATGGTACTGATTTACTAGGTAGTTTATCATCCACTCAATCTGCTGTAATTGTTCCATTACCGGGTAGCGATACTATTTTTTACATAATCACAACAGATGAAGTTCAAGCCTACCAAAATAACGGAATGGGTAATGGAATAAACTATTCAATTGTTTCTATGTTGGGAGATGGTGGATTAGGAGAGGTAATAGAAAAAAACACAAATTTACTATTAGAAGGGTCAGAAAAAATTTCAGTTGTAGAAACCTCTGATGGGGTTAATTATTGGATAGTTACCCATTTTCAAAATAAGTTTTATGCTTATTTATTGGATGCTTCAGGAATTAATACTACCCCAGTAATCTCAACAATTGGTCCAAATATTGACGATTTTGAAAATTTTAGAGGTGCCATGAAAATTGCTCCTAACGGATCTAAATTAGCAATTTCACATTGTTTATTTGAGCCTAGTTTAGGAGGGTTTGCTTATTTGTACGATTTTGATAATGTAACAGGACTCGTAGATAATCAATTATTAATCAATGATGATCTGGTGTATTATGGAGTCGAATTTTCGTCTGACTCATCTAAACTATATTTTAGTGGGAAGACAGTAGATAACCAAGGACAGTCTGATCGTATTGTTATTGAACAATATGATTTAAATGCACCATCTATAGTAGATTCAAGATATTTTGTATTAAATCTTGAGAATGGATTATTAAGTGATCTTGCAGGTGCCTTGCAAATTGCCATGGATAGGAAAATATATCATGCACTTCCAGGCACAAATCTGTCAGTGATTAATAGTCCAAAATTAACAGGGCCTTCAGTAAACTTTACTCAAGAGGCTGTAAACTTAGGATTTAGAAGTAGTTCATTTGGTTTACCACAATATATTCAATCTTTTTTTGAATCTTTTGTGACGATAGAGAATATTTGTGAGAATGATCAAACTATTTTTACTGTAGATCCTAATGCAAATGTAACAGCCGCTCAGTGGGATTTTGGAGATCCAGCTAGTGGACCTGATAATACATCTACTTCTATTAACCCTTCCCACAGTTTTACTAATGTTGGACTGTATACAGTTACTGTTGAATTTCAATTTTCAGATCGTGTTCCAAAAACCTTTGTAGAATTTGTACAAATCATTCCTCAATTGGACTTGCCAGAATCCATTAGTTTTACTCAATGTGATATCGACGGTATGAATGATGGAAGAAGCGTATTTAACTTGATTGATTTTACAAATGCAGAGCTGCAAACAGATAATTTACAGTATAGGTTTTATACTTCATTAACAGATGCTCAATTAGATCAAAACCCTATTTTGAGTCCTACTACGTATTTAAATTCTTTTAATGGAGAGACCTTGTATTTAATAATTGGTAGTGAGGTGTCTTGTAATAATATTATAGAAATAACGCTGGATGTATCTGTTAATCCTGCGGGAACTAATTTTACGTATGAATTATGCGATATATTATTGAGTAAACAAGATGTATGGCAAGCGTTACAAATTTTAAAAAATGAAATCCTTCAAAATTTTTCTAGTGATTCTTCCGTAGCCTTTTATTTATCTATAGATGATGTTGTTGGGCAGGTTAATCAGTTAAATATCATTACAGTCCCACATTCCTTAACAGCATTAGGGTTTTTAAGTGTCTATTACATAGTGTCAAATGATGCGGACTGCCTTGCCATAGGAGAGGTGAGTTTTGAAATTTTAAGTGGTGTTGAAGAAGAAAATAAAGAGATAAATTTTTGTACGTCAGATGGAGGCGTGATATTGGTTCCAGATGATCAATACTTTTCTTATCAGTGGTCTACAGGAGAGACAACATCTAGTATAATTGTAGATGAGCCTGGCTCTTATAATTTGCAAGTTGAGAGTCTAGCTGGCTGTAATGGTATCATACAATTTGTCGTTACTGAAACAGAAATATTTGATATTAGTATTGAAGTGTCAGATTTTCAGCAATACAACGCTATTATAGTAACACCTAGTGACCCATCACTAGATTTGTTATATTCTATAGATGGAGGGTTAACGACTCAAACTAATGGTAAGTTTAAAAACTTAGTTCCAAAATATTACAATCTTATTGTAAGAGATTTGGAGGGATGTAATGAGTATAATGAGATTATTCTAATACGAGGTGCTCCACGTTATTTCACACCTAATAATGATGGTACTCACGATTTTTGGCATGTCAATCAAGCAGAGAACTATCAAGGAATGGAAGTTAAGGTATTTGATAGGTTTGGAAAGCTACTCTATGAAATGGACAATAGAAATAGGGGATGGGATGGTACGTATAATGGAGTGCTAATGCCTACCAATGGGTATTGGTATCAAATAGCGTATGAAGGTGCCGAGTATTATGGACACTTTACATTAATACGACGTTAATAGGTTGGATTATATAGTTTCTTTAATTTGATAACGCTCTTTATCTTTAGAAGATCGTTGTAAAAGTTCCCCCATAAATCCAGCTATAAATAATTGTACCCCCATGAGCATAGCTACTAATGCTATGTAAAACTCTGGTCTATCTGTGATCAAACGCCCTGTTTCATTTATAAATAACTTATCTATTCCTAAGTATACTGAAAAACAAAACCCAATAAAAAACATAAAAGCGCCTAATGCTCCAAAAAGATGCATTGGTCTTTTAGCAAATCGTGAGAGAAACCAAATAGTCAACAGATCTAAAAATCCATTAATAAAGCGTTCCATCCCAAACTTTGTAGTTCCATATTTTCTGGCTTGGTGTTGTACTACTTTTTCACCAATATTAGAATACCCAGCATTTTTAGCTAGTACAGGTATATAGCGATGCATTTCTCCATATACATCTATTGTTTTTATAACATCATTCTTGTAGGCTTTCAGTCCGCAATTAAAATCATGTAACTTCAGTCCACTTGTTCTACGAGCAGCGGCATTAAATAGTTTGCTAGGGAGGTTTTTAGCAATAATCGAGTCGTACCTTTTCTTTTTCCACCCAGAAACCAAGTCGTACCCTTCATCGGTAATCATCCTGTATAATTCAGGAATTTCTTCTGGATTATCTTGTAAGTCGGCATCCATGGTAATAATAACATCACCTTGTGCCATAGCAAATCCAGCATGTAATGCTTGAGACTTACCATAATTTTTACTAAATCTAATGGCTTTTACTTGAGTATGCTTTCGCGAAAGCGTATAAATCTCATCCCACGATTGATCCGTACTACCGTCATCAATAAACAGGATTTCATAGGAAAAATCATTGGCTTTCAGTACTTCTGAAAGCCAATGATGTAATTCTTTAAGAGATTCTTGCTCATTGAGCAAGGGAATAACAACGGATAGTTGCATAAAATTTATAATGGATTATACTGCTGGATTGTCTTTTTTAAGTATTAAACCAGAAATTAAAGATATAATAAATCCAAAGAATAACCCTCCTATGATTTGAAACGTTATAATCACACCAGTTCCTGAAAACTTTTTGGTAATCTCCATCGTTTGGTCTAGTTGCTCTTGTGTCATATTTGGATTACTCTCTATTAAGGCGTCTTGTTGTATGCTCATTAATTGATCAAAATACGTAGGTTCTAAAAAGTTGATTAATATATACGTGTATATAATACCTATAATAGCAGAGATTAAGGCAATCCCCAAACCAATTTTAAGAGCTTCGCCTAATTTCATAAAGCCTTCATTATCTTTCTTGTAGGCTTTGTGTGCGATTACTATAATGGCAATAAAGATGAAAAATCCAAAAAGCTGTATAGACCAATGTGGTTGGATGTGAGTATTGGTTACGTACATAACAACATTTAATAAAATAGAGATGACTCCTAAGAGCAGCCCGTAGTTTATCATAATTTTTTTTGCAGATGCTTTTACCTGTTTCATAATATAATTTATAATTGTTGGTTATAGTGACATTAGTACACAAAGATACCAAAACGTTACGTTGTCCTAATTTAAAATCTATAAATTACATTTTTTTGTATTTTATCTATTTTTATATTTGTAAATAATGATTTTATATGTAAATTTGCACTTCGAAAAATCGAGCATTAATAATAGAGTAACGAGATGAAACAAGGTATACACCCAGAAAATTATAGATTAATTGCATTTAAAGACATGTCAAATGATGAAGTGTTTTTAACAAAATCTGCTGCCGAGACTAAAGAAACGATTGATGTAGACGGAACGGAGTATCCACTTATCAAATTAGAGATCTCTAGAACTTCTCATCCATTCTATACTGGAAAAGCTAAACTAGTAGATACAGCTGGTCGTATTGACAAATTCAAAAACAAATATGCTAAGTTTAAAAAATAAGCTTAAACATATATACATATTCAAAAAGCCTTTCAAATTATGGAAGGCTTTTTGCTTTTAAATCATTGTATTTAAAATACTGCTATTGGTTTTTATTATATCTATTCATTTATTTTAGTATAGCCACATAGTATCTTTGTAGAACTAAATTTATATACGTATGTCAGAAATATTAGAAGCACTTGAATGGCGATATGCTACAAAGAAATTTGATGCAAATCATAATTTGACGGAAGATAAGATTGCAATTATTAAAAAAGCATTTAATCTTACAGCTTCCAGTTTTGGATTACAACCCGTAAAATTGGTGGTCATACATAATCAAAAACTTCAAGATGATTTAGTATCAGTATCAATGAATCAACAACAAGTGGCAGATGCTTCTCATGTGCTAGTCTTTTGTATAGAAAAAAATATAGATCCATCTTATATAGAGTCGTATTTTAAAAACGTAAAAGATATTAGGGATACCCCAGATGAGATACTACAGCCTTACAGATCTTATTTACATGGTCATTTTGAGAAAGAATCTCCTGAAGCAATTGATAGCTGGGCTACAAAACAAGCGTATCTTGCTATGGGGAATTTACTGACTATATGTGCTATAGAAAAAATAGACGCGTGTCCTATGGAAGGATTTAATACAGAGCGTTATGATGAACTTTTGAATCTTTCTGAAAAAGGACTTTCTTCAGTACTTGTAATGCCTATTGGATATCGCGCAGAAGACGATATGTTTGCCGGTTTTAAAAAAGTGAGAAAAGCATTAGGAGAAGCCGTCTTGGAATTTTAAATTAGGAGTAAAACAATATTCTGGCAAGATTCTTGTTATTTCTGTAATAAGAAAAAGCAAGAAAGAATATCAAATTTGTTTATTTCTTATAAAATTCTAAATTTGTCTGTGTAAAAAACCTTATGATGAAGCGTTTATTTTTTATTCTTTTTGTTGCTATTGTAAGTGTATCTAATGCACAAGAGGTAAACTGGCATACAGATTTTGAAAAGGCAAAAAAGGTTTCCAAAAAATCTAAGAAACCTATTTTAATGTACTTTACTGGTAGTGATTGGTGTGGGCCTTGTAAAATGCTTAAAAAAGATTTTTGGCAACACCCAGATTTTGTAAAACAATCCAAAGACTTTGTCTTGCTAGAAATTGATGTTCCTTTTAGAGAAGATATTCTTACTCCAGAACACTTTAAGAAGAATAAAGAACTCCAACGTAAATATAATAAAGAAGGTGCATTTCCTACACTACTAGCACTAGATGCCAATGGGAGAGTACGAGAGAGTATTTCTGCTTACAGTATGTTGAGAGACACTAGTGGGTATTTTTCTTTTTTAGATAAAGCTCGATCTATTAGATAGTTGTTCGTTTATAACTTCCTGAACGTATTTTTTAATTATAATACCTGTATGTATAATTTGCATATTGATGTGTGTAGTTTGATATTTGCGATTAAATGTAACACACATGTCTAAAGTCGTTTTAATAACTGGGGCTTCCTCGGGAATAGGGAAAGCAATAGCATATTATCTAGCTGAGAAGGGCTATATTGTATATGGCACAAGTCGTAACCCAAAAACGGCTAAAGAAGGGAAGGTGTATATGATCTCTCTTGATGTTACACAAACTACGTCCATTACACAAGCGATTCAAACAATTCTTAAAGAGCAAAATCGTATAGATTATGTGATTAATAATGCAGGAATGGGAATCACAGGACCTCTAGAAGAAACGCCTGATCAAGAGATAAGACGCGTTTTTGAAACCAATTACTTTGGCGCCCTTGAAGTAATAAAGGCAGTATTGCCTACGATGCGTACCCAACGTAGTGGTATGATTATCAATGTGACATCTATTGCAGGATATATGGGGTTACCATACAGAGGTATCTATAGCGCAACAAAAGGAGC
>JBLHOX010000022.1:0-15647 GCA_047623725.1 Dokdonia sp.
AAATAAGTTACAAGAACTTCAGGAAGTAATAAATTGGCGGCTGCAAATAGAGCGTCTGAGGACATAGAATCTTTTAAAGCAAAGTTCCTTCATTTTTAGCTACCCCACAACTTTTTGTGTTGAGCCGAGATAACAGGTAATTTGCTGCTTAGTACTCAGTTTGAAAATCCAGATCCTATTTCTAGCTTAAGTAGTTTATCTACACTGGAGATTATCGGAGGTGATTTGTGGTTACACAGTCTTTATGATATTACAAATTTAGATGGTTTGCAAAACCTCACAAGCGTTACTGGTGCGTTGAGTTTAATCTATAGAATTCCTCGAGGTTCTACCTCGGGGTCAAAGAGGAAAGTTTAAAAACGGATAGTTTTCATAAAACTAAAAATAAGTTTTTTCCGCTTGATACCTCGATGGCTCTGCCTCGGGGTAGTTCATTTGGAAATTTTAACATCACATCGCTAAATGCTTTTAGTACTATAAATTCTACTATAACATCACTTGAAATTAATATGTATAGAGAAATCGAGACCTTACAAGGTCTTGAGGGTATTTCAATAGCTTCTGGGGGTAGTTTAATCATTGAAGGAAATGATAAGCTAATCAACTTAGATGCAATACAAGAAGGGATACCTTCTGTTATGGATGTGATAAGATTTCAAGAGTTCTTTTACCAATGTGGGCCTTTTATAAGTTGTAATGAACTTCCACCTGCTGAACCACAACTATTTACGTCTTTAGAGTTTTTAAGCAACGTGACAAAAGTAGAATGGTTACGACTTAGAGGCTTTCAAGGAGCAAATCTTAATGGACTAGAAAACATAACTTCAGTAAATCGTCTTTCGGTTTGGGACAATCCAAATATTATAAACCTTCAAGAATTAAGTAACATAACAAGTGATCTTTTTGCTGTTTTTGTTTCAGAAAATAACCAATTAGAAACATTAGACGGTTTAGAAAACAGCCCGTCAATAACAGATTTTGTTTCTATCGTCGCAAACCCATCTCTGAGTGATTTTTGTGCACTACAAAATAATATATCTAATATTACTGATGATGATGATGACTTTACGTTATTTTTAAATGCTTACAATCCTACTATGCAAGATATCATAGACGGGAATTGTAGTGAATAAGCTAGTTCATAAAATCTCCTAAATAATCGTATCCCTCTGTGCGCTTATTACTACCTTTAGCCTACTAAAGATTAACTATGAATTCATTACTTGTTGCAGATACAGTGTCTAAACAATTTGGAGACTTTACTGCACTTAACGGAGTGTCTATAGCCGTACCTCAAGGAAGTATTTTTGGCCTTCTTGGCCCTAATGGTGCAGGTAAAACGACGCTTATACGTATCATTAATCAAATCACCATGCCAGATACGGGAAGTGTAACCCTAGATGGCTCTCCATTAGAACAACATCATATCCGAGATATAGGCTATATGCCAGAGGAACGTGGGCTGTATAAATCTATGAAGGTTGGAGAACAGGTTTTATACCTCGCACAACTCAAAGGACTTACGAAAGCAGAGGCTCAAAAAAGAGCTAAGCATTGGTTTGAGAAACTAGACATTGGTGCTTGGTGGAATAAAAAAATCCAAGAGCTATCTAAAGGTCAGGCGCAGAAAATTCAGTTTGTAGTAACGGTGATGCACAATCCTAAACTACTCATCTTTGATGAGCCTTTTAGTGGTTTTGACCCCATTAATGCAAATCTTATTAAAGACGAGATTCTTCAATTACGGGAAGAAGGAGCTACCGTTATCTTCTCAACACATCGTATGGAATCTGTAGAAGAGCTTTGTGATCACATAGCGCTCATTCATAAGTCTAATAAAATTCTGGATGGAGAGATTAATACCATCAAACGCCAGTACAGAAATAATACCTTTGATATAGGTGTAGAGGTCGATGAGTCCGCTTTCGCGAAAGCAGAAACAGAATTAAAATCCAAATTTCAGGTAACTCCTACACAATTTAAGTCTCTCGGAAACGAGCTGAAATTGCGTATCCAACTTGGAGACAAAGGCAGCTCAAATGAGTTATTGAAACAACTACAATCCTACGGGCAAGTGACCCACTTTACCGAAGTGATTCCTAGTGTAAACGATATATTTATTCAAACAGTAAATGAAAGTATATGAGTATATTGTCATTGATTATTAAAAGAGAATACAAGGCGAGAGTACGTAATAAGTCATTTTTAATCATGACTTTTTTGAGTCCGCTTATTCTAGTGGGAATGGCGCTATTAATAACCTATCTCACACAATTAAATAGTGATACAAAGCGTGTCATAGCCATCGTAGATGACTCAGGTTTATTTGAGGTAGAATTTAGTAATACAGATCAAACTACATATATTAATCTATCTGAGCAAGGTTTTAAAGCAGCAAAAGAAATTTCTGAAAAAGAAGATTATTATGGATTAATTCATATCCCGTCAGATAGAGAGAGCTTAACATCTAGCGTTACTTTTTATGGAAAAGAAACCCCTTCTTTTGGTCTGGTTGAAAGCATCGAGAAGCGGATAGAAAAAAAGCTGACCAATCAGACATTGATTGACAAAGGTGTAGATCTTACAGTTATTGAAAACTCAAAAACGAGTATTGACCTTGCTATAGAAAATTATTCTGGGGAGAAATCTTCAAAGATGAGTAATTGGATCAAAGCTGCATTTGGAGGTGCTGCTGGGTATTTGCTTATGATGTTTATTATCATTTATGGCAATATGGTCATGCGTAGTGTGATAGAAGAAAAAACAAACAGAATTATAGAAGTGATTATCTCATCGGTAAAGCCATTTCAATTAATGCTAGGTAAAATACTCGGGACTACGATGGCTGGAATTACTCAGTTTACTATATGGGTGATTTTAGGAGGGGTCATCATGATCGTATTACAATTGGTATTTGATATAGATCCTTCTGCGACTACAGGTGCTGTAAATCCGGAAGCACAGGCTATTGCTGGCGACCCAGATAAGTTGACAGAAATCTTTACAGAAATCAGTAAGCTTCCTTTGCTACAATTAGTATTTGGATTCTTGATCTATTTTATAGGAGGATATTTTTTATATAGTTCTATATATGCAGCTATTGGTGCTGCTGTAGATAATGAAACGGATACACAACAATTTATGCTGCCTATTATTATGCCATTAATGCTCGCTATTTATGTAGGCTTTTTTGCAGTAATAGATAATCCACACGGGACGGTAGCAACCGTGTTTTCTATTATTCCGCTTACATCACCTATTGTGATGCTTATGCGTATTCCTTTTGAAGTGCCTGCATGGCAATTAGCCTTATCTGTCACTTTATTAATTGCTTCCTTTATCTTTACGGTATGGTTTGGTTCAAAAATATACCGAGTAGGTATCTTAATGTATGGCAAAAAACCTACGTATAAAGAGCTTTTTAAATGGTTAAAATACTGATGTATACACAAGAAGAAACGGTAGATAAGGTAAAGGATGTCATTACAGAAGATATCTGGGGGAGTATTTTGGACTTTCTCAATTTAGGGTTTTATTTGGGGCCTGAAAATAAAAAGATTCATATTACTATAGGAACCTTTTTGTTACTCATTGTTACTTTTATTATTGTAGGGAGGTTACTTAGGCTTTCGCGAAAGCTAGTATCCAAAAGATTACCAGAAGACGATCGTAATAAGTTTAATAGTATCTTTACCTTCTTAAAGTACCTTATTTACATACTGATAGTGATTGCTGTCTTGAATGGTTCAGGAGTGGATGTAACGGTTTTTTTAACAGCATCTGCAGCACTATTTGTAGGGCTAGGATTTGCGTTACAAACATTATTTCAAGATGTGCTTTCTGGGATCTTTATTATTCTAGATCAAACATTACATATAGGAGATATTATTGAGTTTGATGATGGAAAAATAGGAAGGGTATTTGACATCAAACTAAGAACGACACGGGCATTAACTAGAGACGATAAAGTTATTGTGATACCCAATCATAAATTCCTGACAGAAAAAGTATATAACTGGACACAAAATCATAAAACCACAAGGGAGAGCGTTACTGTAGGAGTTGCTTATGGAAGCGATACAAGTCTAGTTACAGATCTTTTGTTACAAAGTCTAGAAGGGCAGGAAAATATCCTTAAAAGCCCAAAACCTTTTGTGCTATTTGAAGATTTTGGAGATTCAGCATTGAAGTTTAGTGTTTATTTTTTTACAAGCAATAGCTTTGCAGACCCTCGTATAAAAAGTTCTTTGAGGTATAAAATAGAAATCCTTTTTAGAGAAAATAATGTTTCTATACCGTTCCCTCAAAGAGATATACACGTATATAATAAAAAGGAATAGTATTTGATTCTATACCTAATAAAATAAAAAGATTTATATGTCTAAAATATTAATTATAGAAGATGAAGCTGCAATACGCAGAGTACTCACAAAAATTCTTTCTGAAGAGAGTAAGGATTATCAAGTAGAACAAGCTGAAGATGGACTAGAAGGTATTAATAAAATTAGAGAGACAGATTATGATCTGGTACTTTGTGATATAAAAATGCCAAAGATGGATGGGGTTGAGGTACTCGAAGCAGCTAAAAAACTAAAACCAGAAACTCCTATGGTGATGATTTCTGGACATGGAGATCTTGATACAGCAGTAAACACCATGCGTCTAGGTGCTTTTGATTATATATCAAAACCACCAGATTTAAATAGATTACTCAATACCGTACGTAATGCGCTAGATAAGAAAAATCTAGTCGTTGAAAATAAGTTACTCAAAAAGAAAGTAAGTAAGAAGTATGAGATGATAGGTGATAGTGATGCTATCTCTCAAATAAAAGAAATGATAGAGAAGGTTGCTGGAACAGATGCACGTGTTTTAATCACTGGGCCTAACGGAACAGGAAAAGAGCTTGTAGCACACTGGTTACACGAGAAAAGTGAGCGATCTAATGGTCCATTAATAGAAGTAAATTGTGCTGCAATACCTTCTGAATTAATAGAAAGTGAACTTTTTGGCCATGTAAAAGGAGCCTTTACCTCAGCAAATAAAGATAGAGCTGGAAAGTTTGAAGCCGCAAATGGCGGAACCATATTTCTAGATGAAATAGGCGATATGAGTCTTTCTGCACAGGCAAAAGTGTTAAGAGCACTTCAAGAGAGTCGTGTGCAACGTGTAGGGAGTGATAGGGATATTAAAGTCAATGTACGTGTTGTTGCAGCAACAAATAAGAATCTCAAAAAAGAAATCGAAGAAGGAAGGTTTAGAGAAGATTTATATCATAGACTTGCTGTCATCCTTATCCAAGTACCAGCCCTTAATGATCGTAGAGATGATATCCCATTATTAATAAACCATTTTGCAAAAAAGATATCTCAAGAGCAAGGAAATGCTGACAAGAAGTTTTCTGAAAAAGCGGTGAAGTTATTACAAGATTATGACTGGACGGGAAATATTAGAGAGCTTCGCAATGTAGTAGAACGCCTTATCATTTTAAGCGGTAATGAAGTTTCTGAAGGAGATGTAAAGTTATTTGCAAGTAAATAAGTAAATTAAATAAAGATTTAAATCACTTAACGACTATAAATAAAAACGCCGTAATCAGTATGATTACGGCGTTTTCTAGTTGTTGAGTTGTGTATGTAAAACTAACGTTTCTTAGTTTTTGATAAACTTGATAGTAGCAGTACCTTCTTGGTTAGTTACTTGAGCAAAGTAAATACCATTAGCTAGTTTGCTAGTCGCAAGCGTATTGTTTCCAAATCCTTCCATAGAAGCACTTACAACTTTCTGTCCATTTACATTAATAACAGAAACATTTGTAGCTCCAAAGTTTCTAGCAAAGTTGATGTTTAAATCTCCATTTGTAGGATTGGGGAAAAGAGAAATACTATCAGATAAAAGAGTGTCTTCTCCTGCAGATAAACTGTCATCTCCAATTAAATCAAGAATAAGGTGATTGTCAGGAAAGTTGATTGCAGCAAAATCAGTTATATCTGTTAATCCACAAGCAATAGAGAAAATATAACTAGGAGCATCTTGTCCTGCAGAGTTTACACCTATTCTAGCATCATACATATTAGGATCTACGTTGTCAGGAATATCGATTTGTACGATAACTTCAGTTCCAGCATCAACTGTAACAGGAGCATCTAGCATAACTAGTTGTTCAATACCACTTTCAGCAGAAGTTACTGTTAATGTAGTTTCTCCTAATGTAGTTAATGTCCCCGCTGGGTAAGCAGCATCAGAAGTAGAAAGTCTTACTGTGTATATAGCATCAGCACCTCCACTTACATCAGTGAAAACTGGAATAAAACGCGCACCCACTAAAAAGAAGTCTCCAGTATAGCCAAAATCAGAAGGCGTATAACTTCTAGAGTAAATATTGTCGGCAGTAGTACCACCTCCAGCACAAGCAACACCACCATCAACGACAGTTACATTATCTGTAGAGTGTGAAAGGATTTCTTGTCCAAAGCTAATTCCTGAGATGAATAGTCCCAAAGCTAATAAAGTAATTTTTTTCATGTTGTTTATAGTTTTATAAAAATTATAATAATACGTAAATATATGAATAAAACGTTACGTTTTTTAACAAGTATTACGCTTTAACAGTACTATATTGCATAAAAAAAAGCTTTTTATTAAATATTATAAGAGTTTATGGAGAAATTAGATCAGTATAAAGCCAAGGAAAACATTCGATTAAAGGATTTTGAAGGAGCTAAAATTTCTGAACTTTCAGAGGATGAATTAGAGAAAAATCTACGTAAAATTCGAAAAAAACTAGGCAAACTTCAAGACACCATATATGCTCATGATAAATATAGCGTCTTAGTCTGTTTACAGGGTATGGATACCTCTGGGAAAGATAGTTTGATACGAGAAGTTTTTAAAGATTTTAATGTCAGAGGTGTAGAAGTCCATAGTTTTAAGGTGCCTACAGATTTAGAATTGGGTCATGATTATTTATGGAGACACTATATTGCATTACCTCAACGTGGTAAATTTGGTGTGTTTAATAGAACACATTATGAAAATGTATTAGTGACTAGAGTACATCCCGAATATATTTTAGGAGAAAATTTACCAAACATACACTCGGTAGACGATATAAATGATGCTTTTTGGGATCGACGCTTTGAGCAGATTAATAACTTTGAAAAGCACATTTCAGAAAATGGGACGCTTATTTATAAGTTTTTCTTACACCTTTCTAAAGAAGAACAAAAAAACAGATTACTACGTCGTTTAGACAAAAAAGAAAAAAACTGGAAGTTTTCTGCAGGAGATCTGAAAGAACGTAAACTTTGGGACGACTATCAACGTTATTATGAAGATGCTATTAACCGTACATCAAAACCACATGCGCCATGGTATGTTATCCCAGCAGATAATAAAGCTGCCGCTAGGCTAGCTGTTGCTAGTATTTTATTGGAAGCATTAAGTGGGTATGATGATATTAAAGAACCAGAGCTTGATGGTAAAACAAAGGCAAATATTGATTTGTATAAAGCACAATTAAATAATGAATAAATAGATAATAATGATAAAAAGATTGATGATTCTAGTGTTGGTTTTTGGGGTATCCGCTTTCGCGAAAGCGCAAAATGACTCCATCCAAATTAGAAAAATATATGATGAAGCTCTGAAAAATGGGAATAGTTATGAATGGCTTAACTACCTATCTACTCAAATAGGATCACGTCTAAGTGGTAGTAATGGAGCAGAAAAAGCTGTTGAATGGACAAAAGAACAATTGGATAGTGTAGGATTAGATAAAGTATGGTTACAGCCTGTTATGGTGCCTAAGTGGGTACGTGGATTACCTGAATATGCATTTATAGATGCAGGATCGGGAGATACGACCCAAGTACCTATTTGTGCTTTAGGCGGGTCTGTAGCGACGCCTAATGGTAGTGTAAAAGCACCAGTGATAGAAGTACAGAGCATAGAAGAAATAGAACAATTGGGAGCGGCCAACATAGGAGGTAAAATAGTATTTTTTAATCGCCCAATGCAAGCAAATGTTATAGATACCTTTAAAGCTTATGGGGGTTGTGTAGATCAACGTTATAGTGGTGCCGAAGCTGCTGCTGCGTATGGAGCAGTAGGCGTTATTGTAAGATCGGTTACACATAGTCTGGATGATTATCCGCATACAGGATCTATGTCTTATGGAGATTTAAAACCAGCACAACGTATTCCTGCTGCTGCCATTAGTACAAATGGAGCAGAGTTGTTAAGTACATTATTGAAACTAAATCCAGCGACAAAATTTTTCTTTTCGATGTCGTGTAAAAATTTATCAGATGTACAATCCTATAATGTGATTGGTGAGATTACAGGAAGTGAGTTTCCTGATAAATATATGGTTGTAGGAGGACATTTAGATTCTTGGGATTTAGGAGATGGCTCTCATGATGATGGAGCAGGTGTCGTACAAAGTATGGAAGTATTACGGATTATGAAAGCTATTGATTATCAGCCAAAACATAGTATGCGAGTCGTACTCTTTATGAATGAAGAAAACGGATTACGAGGAGGGCGTAAATATGCTGAAGTGGCAAAAAATAAAAATGAAAAGCACGTATTTGCATTAGAGAGTGATGCTGGTGGGTTTACGCCTAGAGGTTTTTCTTTTGATACTGATGATAGAAACTTTAATGAGATAGTAAGTTGGAAACCTTTATTTGAGCCCTATTTCATACACTCTTTTGTAAGAGGAGGAAGCGGTGCAGATATTGGTCCACTTAAAGGAGATGGGACAGTGCTAGCTGGTTTACGACCAGATTCTCAACGCTACTTTGATCATCATCATGCGGCAAATGACACCTTTGATGCTGTTAATAAAAGAGAATTAGAATTAGGCGCTGCTACGATGACTAGCTTACTGTATATGATGGATAATTATATACAAAAACCTGGTAAACTCATGACATTACCTATCAAGGAATAATTTGATAACAACATCACATAAAAAAGGGAAGCTTATTGCTTCCCTTTTTTATGTGTTATTTTATAGATGG
The DNA here is from genome assembly GCA_047623725.1 of Dokdonia sp. Lineage (GTDB taxonomy): Bacteria > Bacteroidota > Bacteroidia > Flavobacteriales > Flavobacteriaceae > Dokdonia. The sequence goes on from JBLHOX010000022.1 coordinate 9,027, forward strand.
ATTTATTGTCTCCATTTTACCCAGAGTATAAGAGTTACATCTACAGCAGTGGTTGCGGCATCTCTTCCTCTTGCAGTGATATGCTCATCTGCATTAAAATCAAAATTTGCAGCAGTATCTGTATATCTAAGACTGGATAATGTAATTGTTTGATTTACTGAGTTTGTTCCAGCTGAATTTCTAATTCTAAAGTTAATATCGGTATCATCTCCAGAAGCTGCTATAGCTGTAACAGCTACAATGGTTCCGTCAAAAGGCATCAATGCTCCAGAATCGTTAGCGACCATATTACCTCCATAATGCATTGCATTTGTACTTACATTGCCATTACGTCCAAATTGGATAGCGGTACTTTCTACGCTTAACCATGCAGTTCGTGTAAGATCATACATATACAATTTATCACCTATGACAGCAAGTTGCCCATTAGCAAGATTTGTAGTAGGTGTTGCTTGTGGTACTAATTCTAATGCAGCTGTTGTTTCAGCGCTAGCATCTATAGTAAGTTTTCCATTAGGAAGTATAGTTCCTATACCTACTTGAGCATTAGCAAAAATGGGTAATAATAGAAATATAGTAAGTAGTTTAAAATAAGCTCCTTTCATCTTCTTTTTCTTTTTTGAACTTTAAAAGTAAATACTTTTATCATAAGAGTAATTTTTTTTTAAAACTATTCGATCAAGAACAGTTAAAATTCGATGAAATCATACATGTTTTACGGTTATGGCATAATTAACAGCTTTTTTTCTTGATATACCTTAATACCCATAGCAATCATTTTTGTAATATGAACCTTTAAATCATCATCTATTTTTTTGATATGAAAGCAACTTTTTCCTTTTAAACATTTACGTAACATGGGGTCTATATGTTCAAAAATTTCAGCATCTGTATAGATAGGAAAAAAATATAACCGTACATCTTTAGGTTTAGGCATCACACTCGCAAAGTAAATTCCATCTACTTTCTGCTTTCCTTGCATCGTAGGAATAGTACCAGCAACTTCTAGGACTCCTTCTTCGTCTTTTCTAATTTGTAAAGAGCCTATGTGATTTTTGAGAATGGCTCGTAATATTTGGTCTATTTCTTTAGGGTCGGTTATCATACGTTTAAAGTATTTTCTAAATAATCTCCATCTTTTACATGTTTCCATAAGGAAATGAGATGCAAAAATTTGGTTCGTATTATACGAAGAGAACCTTCTGTTAAATTCCTTAGAAAAGGAAGGTTATTCTCTTTTAAAATTTTCTGAGTTTCTTCTATAAAGTTAATATTCTCCTTTGTGTTAAACTGTTCTATGGTCAGTAAATTTACCAAATGTTCTGTTACTAGTGACTCTCTTGGTAAGTTAGCACCTCTCAATACATCGGGTTTTTGATGTTCCGGTAACTCAAAATCAGTGATGTTTACACCACTGGCAACCATTCCGAAAAATGAGTTTTTAAAACCAAGGGTTTCTTCTACAGCAATATGTGCTAGATCATGATACTCCGTATTAGGATAAAGTTTTGACCAAGTTTCACTCTTATCTGCTCTAATACATGTTAGAATTGTAGGTTTATTTGTGTGTTTATATAATTGTATCGTAAGCATAGGTGTAAGATAAATATAATTTTAACCCGCATTATACATTAGGAAATCTATTACACTATGGATACACTGCAAAATATACCACTACGCTACATTTTTAAGTTTAACCATAGCGGTGCTATGCTAAAACTCATAAAATGTCATATTTTATTGCGTATTCATACTTCATAACGAAGTTCTAACGCATAATACGGGTTTAAAAAATAATGATAAGTTCGTGAGAACTGAGACTGTAAGTTGGTATGCAAATGTTATTTTTGAGGGCTGTAAATAAATTATAATTTAAATAAACGCGATTAACGAATACTTAATGCAATTAGATAGATACACTAAAGAGTTCAAAACCAATCTTGTCATAGCATATCCTATTATGTTAGGGCAGTTAGGTCATATTCTTGTGGCGCTAGCAGATAATTTGATGGTAGGACGCCTTGGAGCTGCACAACTAGCAGCGGTAAGTTTAGGGAATAGTTTGGTCTTTATAGCACTGTCATTAGGGATTGGTTTTTCTTTTGCCATTACCCCTTTAATTGCAGAAACAGATGGCGCAAATAATATAGAAAAAGGACGCCTGCATTTTCATCATGGAGTGATTATGTGTGCTGTTAATGGGATTTTGTTATTTCTAGCTTTGTTACTAGCAAAGCCTATTTTATATTATCTCGATCAGCCGAAAGAGGTGGTAGAACTAGCGATTCCGTATTTGGAAATTGTAGCTTTTTCTATGATTCCATTAATGATATTTCAGGCATTTAAGCAATTTGCAGACGGACTTTCTCAGACACGATATGCGATGTATGCTATTTTGGTTGCAAACGTTATTAACGTGGTCTTTAATTATTTCTTGATTTATGGGATTTGGATTTTTCCAAGGCTAGAAGTAGAAGGAGCTGCATGGGGTACGTTACTCTCTCGCTTTTTTATGTTGGGATTATTGTTATATATGCTTTCGCGAAAGCGTATATTCAAACCTTATCTTCAGATTTCAAACCTGTCTCATATCGAATGGTCAGAGTTTAAAGAACTATTTCGACTTGGATTCCCGACCGCATTACAAATGCTTTTTGAAGTTTCCATATTTACAGCGGCTATATTTTTATCAGGACTTTTGGGCACAAATGCACAGGCAGCTAATCAGATAGCGCTTAATCTTGCTTCTATGACCTTTATGATAGCTGTGGGACTTGGAGTGACGGCTACGATACGTGTAGGGAATCAAAAAGGTAAAATGGATTACCCTAATTTAAGACGTATTGCTATTTCTATCTTTATACTTGTCTTCTTAATTGAAGCCGTATTTGCAGTGTTACTTATTGCATTTAAGGACGTCTTTCCTGTGATGTATATAGACAATACAGAAGTAATTGTTATTGCGTCTCAACTTCTTGTCGTGGCTGCGTTGTTTCAGTTGAGTGATGGGATACAAGTGGTCATACTTGGAGCGCTTCGAGGGTTACAAGATGTAAATATTCCTACGGCAATATGTTTTATAGCGTATTGGATCATTGGGTTTCCTGTATGTTGGTATTTAGGGAAAGAAGATCAAATGGGGAGCCCGGGTATTTGGCTAGGATTATTGGCAGGATTAACTGCCTCTGCGGTGATGCTCTATTTTAGATTTAATTACCTTAGCAAAAAATTAATTAGAAGTACATCTTCCTAAAGTATTACTACTCATTAGGATATGTACAACACGATATATTGATTAACCAATACGATATTTAGAATGACAATTCCAAAGTTCCTTATAGGTGACCATTCAGAGCATGGAGATGCTATTTTTGTGATACATACAGAGTTTCCAAGGTTTATAATAGATCTTACCAAAGACGAAATTGAGTGGTTTGAAGAGTTTGACCAACAAGATGAGGTAGAACTCGCCTCCGAAACAGAACATGCCATCAAAGAGGCAACTGCTTTTTATGATGCAGAAATCGCAAAATATGAAGACGAGTAGCTAGTTATGGATACACTTACAGCGTACGATCAAGAACTTTTTCTTTTTTTAAACAATCTCGGAACAGCGTCTTGGGATGGTTTTTGGCTGATTGTTACCAATAAGTTATCCTCTATTCCTTTGTATGCATTATTGTTATTCTTCATATACCAAAAGTTTGGTGTAAAAGGATTACTGATCACTGTCGTTGTAGTCGCTGCGATGATTACGTGTACAGATCAGATTTCAGATTTCTTTAAAAACTATATTCAAAGACCTCGTCCTTGTAAAGTATTTTCTTGGGAAGAAACCATGCGTTTTATAGCGCCTCGTTGTGGTCGTTATGGGTATTTTTCGGGACATGCTACCAGTAGTATGGCGACGGCTGTTTTTGCAGGACTCGCATTACAATCTAAATACAGATATCTTATTTTTATATTGCTGTTTTGGGCATTTGCTGTAGCGTATAGTCGTATTTATGTAGGTGTTCATTACCCGTTAGATATTCTTACGGGTATGGTAGTGGGTTCTTTACTAGGCTATGGCTTTTATAAACTACAACAATGGCTTGTTGTTAGATATAACTAGTCCATTTATTCTAGCTTTGTGGTAAATTCATGAGGTGCATAGTGAAGTCCAAGAGCGTCATATCTACTTTTAATATGATGGAGTCTTACTTTAAAATCATCCCAATCTTTTGATTCTGGGGAAGACCATAATACTTCGGATAGTGCGGTCATTCTCGGTAAAACCATATATTCTACGTGGTCACTATTTTTTATGTATTCTGTCCATACATTTCCTTGAGCACCTAAAATATATTTTTGTAAATCAACAGATAACTCTTCTGGGGTCGGATTATAAGAATATACTTTTTCTACAGATGTAAAACCACCAATGGCCAATGGTTCTTTAGACTGCATCTCCTTGTCTACTTGATAATGATCAAAATAACAATGTGATCCAGGCGTCATAATGACGTTGTGATGCATCCGTGCTGCATCAATCCCTCCTTGAATCCCTCTCCAAGACATGACAGTTGCATTAGGCGCTAACCCTCCTTCTAAAATTTCATCCCAACCTATAATATCTCTTCCTTTACTATTTAAAAACTTTTCAATACGTTTTATAAAATAACTTTGAAGTTCGTGTTCATCTTTTAGCCCTTCTCTTTTTATCAGTTCTTGAGCAAATGCACTTTCTTTCCATTCTTTCTTAGGAGCCTCATCACCTCCTATATGAATAAGTGTACTAGGAAAAAGATCAATAACCTCTGTCAGGACATCTTCTAGAAATTTAAAAGTGTCTTCTGTAGGAGCATATATTTGTTCATAGACACCCCAACGTGTACCTACTTCATGTGCTTGATTTGTGTTTCCTAGTTCAGGATACGATGCGATTGCCGCTAGAGAATGACCAGGTAGCTCTATTTCAGGAATGACAGTGATATGCCTACTCGTAGCATAGGCAACAATTTCTTTGATTTCTTCTTGGGTATAAAACCCTTTGTATGGTTTTTTATCTCCAACATAGGGATTAAAATTCTTTTCAAGAATCGTCTCTTTACGTTGTGATCCTATTTCTGTAAGCTTAGGATATTTTTTTATTTCAATACGCCATCCTTGATCTTCGGTAAGATGCCAATGAAAGGTGTTCATTTTATGTAGTGCAATGAGATCTATATATTTTTTAATAAAATCAACAGGAAAAAAATGTCGCCCAACATCCAGATGCATTCCTCGGTATACATAAGAAGGTTGATCTTCTATATGTACAGCAGGAATTGTTATAGGAGTATTATTTTCTTGATTTGATTCTATGGTAAAAGGCATTAACTGTCTCAGCGATTGTATTCCATAAAAAATGCCAGTCGGAGTTTTTCCAGATAGTATAATCTTGTCATGTGTTACGACAAGTACATAACTTTCTTCTTCCGGTAATGATGCGTCAAGAAGCAACGTGATACTGTTGTTTTTTTGATAATCATCCGTGTTATTAGATGTCTTAATAGTCGATCCAGTAGCCATATGTAACATCTCAGCTAAGTAATTCATCTCATTAGATAAAACAGTATCACCTACGATGCGTGTTTTATCTTGAATTAAAAATCGTCCCTGAGAAGGTTCCAGACGTAATGGCTTAGGTATGATTTGATAATCAGACGCTACATTTTGATATTCCTTTAATTCGTTAGAACAAGAGAGTATGCAAAAAGAAAAAAGGAGTAATAACGAGTAGTGTAAATTATATTTTTTCATTTAAACTTTTTAGATAATAAGAAGTGTAGGCGTATTATAATGCACTAGTCAGTAAAAACATCCTGTAATATATAAAATCAAATAGAATTTTTCGCGAAAGCAAGTGTTTTGTATTTCTATTAACGCGTGTCCCTTTTGATTTTGGTTATCTTCGATGCTTAATTTCAAGTATACCCTTATGAGAGCTTTTCGTTTACTAACTCTATTATGTAGCGTTTTATTTGTTTTTTCGTGTACCCAAGAAAAAACCATCGCTACAACAGAAGATTCACAAGACTTTAATGTCCCTTTTGAAAAATTTACTTTAGATAATGGATTAACAGTCATCTTACATAAAGATACTTCAGACCCTGTAGTTGCCGTAGCATTAACTACGCATGTAGGTTCTGCAAGAGAGATAGAAGGACGTACAGGATTTGCGCATCTATTTGAACATTTATTGTTTTTAGAATCCGAAAATTTAGGAAAAGGGGGACTTGATAAAATGAGTGCACGTATTGGAGGGTCAGGCGCTAATGGATCTACAAGCCGCGATCGAACTAATTACTTCCAAACGGTGCCTAAAGATGCATTAGAAAAAATGATTTGGGCAGAAGCAGATAAACTAGGGTATTTTATAAATACAGTAACAGACCCCGTACTTGCTAAAGAAAAGCAAGTGGTGAAAAACGAAAAAAGACAAAGTGTAGATAATCGCCCTTATGGCCATGTGCAATCTGTCGTAGATAAGAATCTATATCCTAAAAATCATCCTTATAACTGGCAGGTAATAGGATCTTTGGAAGACCTTCAAAACGCTACGTTACAAAATGTAAAAGACTTTTATAATCGCTGGTA